>DATBWB010000011.1 GCA_036514995.1 Candidatus Acidiferrales bacterium | reverse complement strand
GAGAAGAAGCTATGAAAAATGACGCCCTCCATTCCGCCATCACACTCCTGCTGCAAATCATCGATGAGGCGTATGACAGAAGGACCTGGCATGGCCCCAATTTGAAGGGATCTCTGCGGGGAGTGACGGCCAAAGACGCGGTCTGGAGACCCGCGCCGGGCCGGCACAATATCCGGGAAGTTGTTCTCCACGCGGCCTACTGGAAATATGTTGTCCGCCGTAAATTACGTGGAGAGGCTCGAGGGTCTTTTGCTATCCGGGGAAGCAACTGGTTTGGTCGCCCGGAGTCGTTGACCGAGGAAGAGTGGCGTCACGAGCGAGCCCTGCTCAACGAGGAACATCGGAGACTGCGGGAGGCCGTTGTCGGCCTGCTGCATGCAAGAGCGCGCAAGATACCCACCTCGATGATTTTCGGCGTCGCCTTCCACGACGTTTACCATGCGGGCCAGATTCGATTGCTCAGACGGCTTCGGGCAAAAGCCAAACGTGGTTGAGACCGGTGGCGGACCTCACTGCGTTTGGGCGCGGAGGCTTTTGTGCGGCCATGGAATCCTTCGCGGATGGCACGGAGGGTATTCTCGAGCGATTCCTTGGGCACCGACTGGACGTAGCCTTTGATGAGCCACTCGAGGCCACGGGGGATTGCTCGACTCAGGCTCACCGCCTCGCAGTTCACTACGACTCCCCCATCCTTTTGCTCGAATCGCCAGTAGGAATTGAGCCGCCAGAGAAAACCGCTGTCTCTGCCCTGGGGTTTCTCCTGCTCCCGGGAAGTGCCGGGGTTTTCTAACTGGGCGATCTTCGTCCCATGGCTCTTGCTGGATACGCGGAGGGGCCCGTGGAGCCGGTACTCCACCAGGTGCTCCGAGTTGTAGTAAACGGTGATGATCTTCTTTCGCCTTAGCCTCAAGAAGATTTTGAAAACATCTCCCTGGCGGGCGAGAAGGCGGGATTCTTCTACTTCCTCAAAATACTTCGCGTGCCGGGCATAGTCCTGAATCCATTTCAAGAGGTCCGGCAGATCCACGCCGGGCAGAAAGATAGTGCCCAGCCAGTGATGGATTATCCCGTCCGGAACAGTGATGGGCTTGCCTTCGCCAATCCGCGTCTGCATCTTGTAGAGGAAGACACCGCCGGCAGTGAGGGTCTGGCGGCACCGAGCCGCCTCCGAAGGGGGCAGGAAATCCTGCACCAGGAATCGCTCGTTCGACTCGAGCTCCAAGGCGATACGCTTTTCGGTCAGGCGCTCGTATTCCTCCCACGCTTTCAATGTCTCGGGTTTGAGCTCCGCCGCCGGGATGAGCTGGGCGGCTGCGATTCGCGCGCCAAGAAGGCCCGCCAGAAAAACCGCCGGAATCATTCTTCGTGGGATTCCTATCATCGCTGATCCGTGCCCGGGCGCTGCTGATGGCGCCCGACCGTTCACTTCAGGGCGAGCGCCACCCGGCACCGTTCTCTTGCTCCTTCACGAGATCCGCTCCGCCCGGTAGAGAGCGAGAGTATTCTTGGCTGCGGACGTGATCAGCATCAGGCCCATGCCAACGATCCCGATGACTCCGGCCACGTCAAACAAGCGGTAGGGTTCCCCTTGAATGCGCACGACGGGACGGAAGAACAGCGCGAGATTGCCGATCGCAATGAGGATGCGCGCCTCGGTCGGACCCAATTTCGCAATGGAGAGCCGGAAGATGCCGAGCGTGTAGGTCGCCAGATAGACCTCGATGGAGAGCATAAAGTAGGCGATGAGCAGACCCAGGGCGACCCCCTCGCCCATATAGCCGGAAAGGGCGAGCCCGCCAACCAGGAAAAGCGTCCCGAAGGCATCCACCACGTGATCCACATAGAAGCCATAGCGAGGTCGCTGTTGGTTGCGCACGCGCGCCAGCGTGCCGTCAAGACTGTCGCCGAACCAGTTGACTGCCAACCAGAAGATGACCAGAAGCAGCCCGAACCGGTTCCACCGGGCCAGCCAGTAGGAAAGACCGGCCATGAGCAGCGCCACCAGCCCAAGCATCGTCAGGTGGTCGGAATGGACCCATGGCGGCATGCGGTGAGCCAACCAGATGAGACATCTCTTTTCGATGGCAGACAGAAGACTCAACTGAGCCCGGGACGCATCCTGGAAGATCGGTTTTTCCATTGCTGCCCATCCTCGTTCGAAATCGGGTTCACGGCCGGCGGGAGGATTCTAGCCGCGGGACAGCAGGAACCGCAAGTCTTCGGATGGCCGGGTGCCCCATCCTTGCGGAGCAAGGGGGGGAGTTCCTGGATCAATCCACCGGAATCTGGCAGCAGGTTTCGCGAGCTTGCTTGGCCAGCGCTGGATCGCTCATCGCCGCCAGAGCGCGCTCCACGACGGCGGTCAAATGCTTGCCACAGCACTTGCCCGCAGGGTTGGTGACGTGGCAGAGCTTTCCGGTACGCGCCCGCGTGTAGTTCTTGATGTCTTCGAGTGAGGTGCAGCAGCGCTTGACCTGAATCTCTTCGACGATTTGCTCCTCGGTGACATTCATGCAGTAGCAGACCGGCACGGGCGGGCCGGCGGCCTTGATCCCAACCAGCGTGTGAATCTCCTCCTGGGTGAAATAGACCCGGTGGCCGTTGTGGAAATAGACCACCGGGCACACCGGCGCAGAACAGAAGTAGAAGCCGTCCTGCCAGGCCCAGCGCCAGTGGTCGGGACGCAGGTGGTTGCCCAGGGTGACCTGCTTGACCTTGTGGCCGGCGGTGGCGGAGACCGGGCACAACTCGGTGGGCTTCCCGGCTTCGAGCCAGCCCGACGCCGCATCGAGCAGGCTGCCGCCGGCAGTTTGCACTTTCTCCGTAGATGTCATCGCCATCTCATTCCGGGCACGCAGGGTTCGCATTTCACGCTGGCGGCTATGTCCCCGCGACCAGCAGCTTCTCGAGCTTTGCCTGATCGAAGCCTACTACCGCCTCGCCGTCGATCACGGTCACGGGCGTGGTCATGTAGCCCAGCTTTTCCAGTTCGGCCAGCGCGGTTTCATCGGTGGCGATGTTGCGGTCGGCAAACTCGATGTTGTTCTGGGAAAGAAACTCTTTCACCTTGCCGCAGAACATTCAACCGGGTTGGCTAAACACCACTACTTTTTTTGCCATCATCGCTCTCCGTTTACGCCTTTTTCACGTACTTGCCCAGCGACACTTCCGCGAGATGGGCGATGGTTCCTGCCCCGACCAATACGAACAGGAACCGGACTGGGTTCATTGGCACGAGATGGAATTCAGCGAGCAGCACGTAGGCAGCGCCAAGCAGGCAGAGCGGCCCCGTCGCATAGCAATGCAGGCGGCCACAGCGGGCAGCATTCACTACACAGGCGACACCCGCCACTGCCAGGGCCGGAGTCCACAACCACACCCGCGCTTCCGACCAAAAGAAACCGACCGCCAACAACACGCCGGGTAAGTACCAAACCGTCCACGCTATGTTGGTCCCAACCAAGTCGTTGCGTGCGCAGCTTTCCCTCATTTTAGGTCGCCTTACTGGAGCGTGTTCAAACCGGGGATCATAAACCGCGCCGTTTCCCCAGCGTAACCGGAGTTAGTTGGGCTTGGGCAGTTGAGCGCGGAAGCCGGGATTGTTCCGGTTGAAGGCAGCGACCATTTTCTCGGGCGTAGTTTTCTTTGGGTCGTACTGCGCCTCCACGTTGCCGCTCTTCCAATCCACTTTGGCCGCTTTTACGCCCTCCACCTTCAGCAGCCCCTGCTTTACCATTCCCGCACATCCGTCGCACGTCATCCCACTGACCCTCAACGCGCACTGGGTTAATTGCAGCTTCGTAGCTGCGGGAGTTGAAGGCGCAGCTTCCTTTTTTTGCTCGCTGAGTCCCCAGCCCACAACCAGCAGCAACGTCAAAAGCACGAAGAAAACCTTCCTTTTCATGATTACCCCCTCCTTACGCAAGATTCTTCCCCCCGGGTCTCAAACAGAGCAACAGTTTTCCGTCCGGCCCGCCGCCGGAGCAGCGGGAGTGGCGAGCTTGCGGCTGAAGTTTTCAAACGCGACCAGAGCCTTGTGCGCCCAGGCTTCGCCCACGCAGCCGCCCATGGCCATCGTGACGTTGAGGATCTCTGCCGCTTCTTCCCGTGTGGCGCCCGCGTTCACCGCCTTCTCCGCATACATCCGGATGCACGGTTCGCATTTCACGCTGGCGGCGATGGCCAGCGCCACGAGCAGCTTGTGCTTTCCGGGTACCCCGCCGTCGGCGTAGGCGACGTCCCGGATGCGAGCGAGGGCGCTCGGGAATCTCCGGTGTGAGTTCTTTGAGATTAACCGCCACTATGTCCATTGTCCATCTCCCTAGAGTTTTCGGGCCTTGTAGCCAAGCTTTTCGACCGCAGCAATGAGCTGCTCGATGCTGGTCTTTGCGGGATCGTAGCTGACGCGAGCTTTCTTCTCGTCGAAGCTGACCTGGGCAGACGCCACGCCGGTCACATCGGCAAGGGAGCTGCGCACCGAAGAAGCACAGCCTTCGCAGAACATTCCGTCAATCTTCAGCTCCACCGTGGCAGCGGCGCTAGCGCCGGGATTCGTGAGGGCAGCCTTTGCCGGAGACAACTTGCCGTAATAGACCGGAAAGAGGGCGAGGAGCGCCACCGCGAGGGTTACCACCCAGAGCGCAGGCTTTGCCCAGCGGCTGACGTTGGGGGTAGCGCAGACTTCGCCTTCGCACTGTACGCGCGGCTTGCGATAGACGAAGTAGAAGCCGGCGGCCAGAAGGACTCCCGTCAGAGTCAAGAAATAGGGCCGAAGAGCTTCGAATCTTGCTCCCACGGCGACGGCAGTCGCTCCCAGCCCGACCAGCAGAATCGGTCCGATGCAACAAGCCGAAGCAAACAGAGCCGCCAATATCGAGCCGGCAAAAACAGTCCGTTCTTTCATGGTTTCCCCCTCACAAATTCTTGAGAACCTGGGCCAGCGCGCCCTTCAGTTCGCGCAGCGCCTTATCTCCTTTGCCTCCGCGCACGCAGTCAGCGACGCAGGTTTCCATATGGTTTTCGAGCAGCCGGGCGGTGGCTTGGTTGAGGGCCGAGCGCACGGCAGAAAGCTGGATGAGCAGGTCTTCGCAACTGGCGTGCTCGGCCAGCATGCGCTTGACCCCGCGTATGTGGCCCTCGATGCGGCTCAAACGATCCTGGAGGTCCTTTTCGACCTCGGGATCCAGATAAACCTCCGGCAGGGAAGTCGTGGCCGTTTTCCGCATTTCCCCTCCTGGGGGATAGGATGTCATAGGCTTCCTTTTGGTTTCAGCCTCGGGCCCGCTTTTCTTGGCAGCAGGAAGGCGAGAGGAAGCTGGTCCGGAAGCTTCGGGATTATCCCGACGAAGTTGGGAAGTATCCCGGCACCTGCGAACATCATCCGGTCTTACCGGCTCCGGCGAGAAAGCCTTGCCGTGGGAGACCTCGATGCTGCCGAGCCACGTGACGGGCTGGGCGGCACCTACTCGAGCGTCGGGCGAGCAAAATGGGGCCGAGAGATACTCATATTTAAAGGCTCTTGAAGGGAAGATATGTGTGGTGGGCTTATGTCGTGCTGATTTATGTGCGTCTGGGTGAAAAAGATCCGGCCTTCGAATGCGCGCAAAAGGCCTATCAGGAGCACTCGGGCTTGCTGGCCTGTCTGAACGTGGCGCCCCGGGTCGGAGACGCGCTTCCAGGAGCGATGCGGCGCGTCGGCCTCCGGTCCTAAGAGGTGGGAGGCACAGAATGCGCCCCGTGCGCCCCGATTTTGACGGGGGAGGCTCGTGCTCCGCTACTTCTTAAGGTTGTCCCACTTCTCCTTCTCCGAGGGGGGTTCGGCGCTGCCGCCCAGGTACCTGGCGAGGAACTGCTCAGCCGCAGCGTAGAACTTCAGCCGGTTCTCCGGCCGGGCGAAGCCGTGGCCCTCGTCCGGAAAGACAACGTACTCGACCGGCTTGTTGTTCTTGCGCATGGCGGCGACGATCTGGTCGCTTTCGGCCTGCTTGACGCGCGGGTCGTTGGCGCCCTGCCCGATCAGCAGCGGGGCCTTGATCTGGTCGGCTTTGAACAGCGGCGAGCGCGACTTCAGGAACTCCTCCTCGGTCTCTACCTTGCCCACGCGTTTGTCGAACAGCGACTTGATCGGCACCCAGTAAGGCGGAATGGATTTGATCAACGTGACGATGTTCGACGGGCCGACGATGTCCACCCCGCAGGCGAACTCATCGGGCGTAAACGTGACGCCGACCAGCGTGGCGTAGCCGCCGTAACTGCCGCCCATGATGCAGACCTTCTTCGCATCGGCGTAGCCCTGCTTGACGGCCCAGTTTTTGCCGTCAATCAGGTCGTCGTGCATCTTGCCTGCCCACTCGCGGTCGCCGGCGTTGACAAACGTCTTGCCGTAACCGGTGGAGCCGCGGAAGTTGATCTGGAGCACGGCGTAGCCGCGGTTGGCCAGCCACTGCGCCTCGGGGTCAAAGCCCCAGACGTCGCGACCCCACGGCCCGCCGTGAACGTTCAGCACCATCGGCAGGCCCTTGGACTCCACGCCAACCGGAACTGTCACGTAGCCATGGATGGTAATGCCGTCGCGCGCGGTGAACGAGATAGGCTTCATTTCGGCGAGCTTGTACAGCTCAAGCTTGGGCCGGTTGCTGAAAAGCAAGGTGGCTTTCTTCGTGGCACGGTCGTAGGCGTAGTAATAGACGGGTGCGTCGTCTTCGATGTAAGTCACGAGCCACGTTTTCTCGTCAAGGTCGCGGCTGGCGATGGCGAAGTCGCCGTCACGGACCTTGCCGATAGCATCGAAATCGGCCTGGAGGGATTTGTCGATAACCGTCCACTCGCGGCGCGCCCGGACGAACTCCACCGCTTCGAGCTTTTTGGTCTTGGGGTGGACCATTGCGGCGGCGCAGTCGTACTGCGGGTCTTCCGCGATAACTGTGCTTTTCCCGGTGGCAAGGTCCACTTCCAGCAGCCGCGCCGCGTTGGCGCCCACGCTGGAGATGAGCCGGACACCCTTGTTGTCCGGGGTGAAGCCGTACACGCCGCCGAAGGTCTCGTCGGCGCTCCAGCGCTGGAACTCACGCCAGGGGGCCTTGGGGTTGTCGCGGATGCGGATGATGGTGCCGCCATCGGGCGCAAACACCTGGGCGGCGCGCACCTGGAAATCATTGTCGGCCGTCCAGTCGGCGACATCACCCGGATTCTGGGTGTCGAGATCCAGGGCGCCGGTTTTCAGGTTGAGGCGATAGACGTCGTGCAAGCGGCGGTCGCGGACATTCAGGCCGACCAGGATCTGGTCGGGAAACTTGTAGTCGCGTGCGACGAGCTGGGCCTGGACGCCGTCGAAGGCAGTCAGGTCGCGCGTCATCTTGGTGGTCAGGTTGGTCTGGTAGAGGTGCCAGTTCTCGTCGCCGTCCTTGTCCTGGATGTAGAGGATGTGCTCGCCGTCGTACTGCCAGGTGAAGAAGCGGATGCCGCGCTTCTTGTCGGCGGTGACCACCTGGTCATCTGTCTGGCCGACGGTGCGCACCCAAACGTTCAGCACGCCCTTGTCCGGGGCCAGGTAGGCCAGCTTGGTGCCGTCGGCCGAAATCTGCGGGCTGGCTTTTTCCGGGTTGCCGAACAATACTTCGCGCGGGATGAGCGGTGTCTGCTGGGCAAGCGCTGGTAAAGCCAGGCTCAATAAGAAAGCCAGCGCGACGCCGTGAACGATCCATAGCCGAGAAAATTTACGCATCCTTAATCCTCCAACTGAACCTGCGGATGATTGGGCGGACGACTGAAGAGAATAGGGCAGGCAATAGCCTTCCTCCTATTCTACAAATGGATTACGTGCCTGGCCTGCAAAAAGTTTCACGATGTACGGGCAACTGCAATTCCAAAGCAGGGGCGCCCGCCGCGGCGGGCCTTGCGCCCCTGCATCTTCGAAACGACGCCAGCCGGCCTGTGCCTGGCGCGTAACTAGCCGCCTGTGCGCGGAGGACTTGCTTCCCCGGCCCTGTGCTATGCTCAGCGCGTCCCGAAGCTTCGGGACGAGGCTCGTGGACGCGGCATTTGCGATTCTGATCACCCTGGTTTTCCTGCAGAGCCTTTACGCGTTGTGGGAAGGGTTCCGCTTCCTCGCTTACGCGCGGAAAAGGCTCGGCACGGAGACGGGTTTCTATGCGCCGCGGGTGACCGTCTTCTGTCCCTGCAAGGGATTGGAGCCCGGCCTCGAGGAAAACCTTCTCGCGCTTCTCCGCCAGGACTACCACGACTACGAAGTCGTCTTTGCCATTTCCGCCAGCACCGACGCGGTGCGGAACCTGCTCGACCGGCTGGTGGCGCAGTTTCCGGCTCGCCCCGATTCTATCGGGGCGAGGGCGCGACTGGCGGTGGCCGGGCGGCCGGAAAATCGCGGCGAAAAGGTGAACAATCTGTTGGCTGCGCTCGAGATCGCCGACGCCAATACCGAGGTGTTTGTCTTTACCGACTCCGACGGACGCCCCCCGCGCCACTGGCTTCAGCGGCTGGTCGGAGCGCTGCACGACCGGCGCTGGGCGGCGGTGACCACGTTTCGCTGGCTTCTGCCCGGCTC
>DATBWB010000010.1 GCA_036514995.1 Candidatus Acidiferrales bacterium | reverse complement strand
TTGAGATTGTGCTCGGAGCAATACCCCGCATCCGCCGACAGCTCCCGAGCCTGTCGGCCCGTGTTCACTTTGATGTGAGCCAGCATCGGCTCGAGTTGGTGCGCGTCGCTGGCCTGGTTCGTCAGCCCCTGCGCGACGATCACCTGGTGCTCGGCATCGACGGCCGCTTGGGCGTTATAGCCTTGGATGAATCCGTCCTGTGTCTTCATGATTCGACTGTCCGGGTCGGTGAAATTGCGCTGCGCGCGGTCGTGGGGCGTGCCGGGAGGATTTTTCGCCGGACGGCCTCGTCGAGGGCGATCCGAAGGGAGATCGGCCGTCCGCTTCTTGCCCGGTGCATTGGCCTGTGCTTCGGCTTCCAAGGCCGCTTTTGCGGCGCGGATCTTCTCCACGCGATGCTGCTTGTGCGTCACCCACTCTGGCAGCTCGTCCCCACGCCGGTCGACGCCATAGGCCGCGTCCTCGTGCGCGTCGCTAACCGCCGCCTGTGCCAACCACTGGGCGACCTCGGCGGCCAGCGCCGGTTCGGCGGTCTGCATCCGGCTGTAGCTCATGGCCTTATGCTTGGAGGCGTTGGCGCGGATCTTCGTCCCATCCAATGCGACGTGGCCCAAGCGCACCAATCCGGCCTTTTGGCACAGCTGGAGCACCTGCGTGAACAGTCCACCCAGCGCCGGCAGATGCCGCTTCCGAAAGTCGCTGATCGTGCGAAAATCCGGACTCTGCCGCGCCGTCACGGCCATGACATCCACTCGCTCCTCACAGGCCTTCGCGATCCGTCGCGACGCGTAGACCCCTTGGCTGTACGCATACAGCAGGAGGGCGGTCATCATCGTGGGATCATACGGCGGAAACCCGCGGTCTTCGGTGTAGGGCTTCAGGATCGCCGACATATCCAGCGACTCGCGAACCAGATCCCGCACGAAGTGAGCCAGATGCCCTGCGGGCACCAGCTCCTGCACTGACGGAGGAAGCAACACCACCTGATCGATATCCCAGGATTTGAATGTTTTAGCCATGCGGCATAGGAACCACAACGCGCGCTGGCTGTCCAGTCCAAAATGGCGCATTACGAAAACTCGCATTTGAATGCCCCGCCCGGAAGGGCGGGGATGAAAAATGCGTGCTGCCGGAGGCAGCAAGAATCCGGTAGAGTAGTGGCATGGCCATCAGACGAGGCAGCCACTGTGTGTACGACACCCGCTATCATTTGGTCTGGGCACCCAAGTATCGGAAATGGGTGTTGCAGGGGGCGATTCGGGAGCGCGTGAGGGAGTTGTTTTGCGAGATTGCGGCGCATCACGGATTTGAGATGGAGGAATTGGAGGTCGACAAGGATCATGTGCATCTGTTTCTCAGTTTTCCGCCGAGGTATTCGATCAGTGCAGTGGTGGGGCTGTTGAAAGCGGTTAGTGCCAAGGAGATTCGGGAAGAGTTTCCGGAGGTTCGGAAACAGTTGTGGGGCGGGGAGTTTTGGGAAGATGGGTATTTCGTTCGGACGGTGGGGGATAAGGTGACCGCCGACGTGATCCGGAAGTACATTCGGTTTCATGAGGCGAAGAAGCGAGGGGTTGAGCAATTAGACCTCTTCTAAAAAGCCCCGCCCGGAAGGGCGGGGTTCTTTACTGGTGGACCGAATAAGTATTTCATCGAGGGTATCAACTTCAACACAGCAATGCCGATGGCCTCTGCACCAGAGGTGCACGGCATTGGCGTTGGACTAGTTACTGGAGAAGTTGACCTCGCGCTTGTTCTGGTTGAGGATCTTGACATGCCAACAGGAACACAAATCCCTAAGCTAGATGAACTGGTGCGCCCTGAAGATTTATCGTTGACGATCACTGGGGCTCCGCCAGCGCGGGCAGCGGGTCAGGTTGGAGAAGGTAAATAACTCCGGTTTCATAAACCTGAGGACGAGTAAAACACATTGAAGCTCAAGACGTTACAAACTCTGCTACCACGATGCCATTAAGGTTGAATGATTGATGGAGGGTCTGAGGAACTGTTTTTTGAAATCCACGCGAGTTGGGCCTGTTAACAAACTGGCTGATATATTCCTATCCCACCAAAATCGGTCACCGCCACGATATGTCATCGTATAGTAAGAGACTAGGCTTGGCGAAGCGTTAAGGGGACAGGCTTGTAAGCGGCCTGTCCCCTTCTTGTTTTTTAGTTAGGCAGGACTTCCTTC
>DATBWB010000009.1 GCA_036514995.1 Candidatus Acidiferrales bacterium | reverse complement strand
TACGTGCTGGCGAGCCGGAAGGCCGACATTATCGCGCTGCACGATTGTGACATCGTCAACTACGGCCGCGAGATGCTGGCCCGCCTGTGCTATCCGGTAGTGAACCCGAACATCGATTTCGAGTTTTGCAAGGGCTTCTACGCGCGGGTGAGCGACCGCATGCACGGGCGAGTGACGCGCCTACTGATGACGCCGCTGATCCGCGCGCTCGAGTCCATCTTCGGCTACTTACCCTTCCTCGTTTACCTGGACAGCTTTCGGTATCCGCTTGCTGGAGAGTTCGCCATGGAGGCCAACTTGGCCAGAGTGAACCGCATCCCGTCCGATTGGGGCTTGGAGGTGGGCGTGCTGGCAGAAATCTACCGCAACTGCTCGCTTAAGCGGGTCTGCCAGGTGGACATTGCCGACAACTACGAACACAAGCATCAGGATCTTTCCCCGGGTGACCCCTCGAAGGGCCTCATGAAGATGGCGGTGGACATTGCCAAGGCCTTGTTCCGCATTCTGGCGGCGGAAGGAGTCACCTTCGACGTCGGCACGATGCAGCGACTCTTGATCCGTTATGTTCGTACTGCCGAGGACACCATCACCCGCTACCACGCCGACGCCATGATCAATGGCTTGATTTTCGATCGGCACGATGAAGAGACAGCGGTGGAAACGTTCGCGGAGGCGCTCAAGCTCGCCACCCAGGATTTCTTTGCGGACCCCCTAGGCGCGCCGCTGATCCCGAACTGGAACCGGGTCAGTTCGGCGCTGCCCGGCTTCCTGGGAGCAGTGCGCGATGCCGTTGATGCCGACAACGCCGAGTTCAGTGGTCGAACGCGGACGCCGGCTACGGCCAGCCGTGCATAACAAGGAAGAGCAAGACGCGGTGCTTTGAGGTATGGGAACGTGGACAATTTCCTGCCAGACGATCTGCTGACCAGGCTGAAAGAGATTGGTGACGTCGAGATCGTCGTCGGCATCCCAAGTTACAACAATGCCCGGACGATTGGGCAGGTAGTAAGGGCTGCCTCTGCAGGGTTGGCAAAATATTTTCCGCAGCGGAAGTCCCTCGTCGTCAACTCCGATGGTGGTTCAAAAGACGGCACGCGCGAGGTGGTGCTCGGCGCCGAGCTTGACCCGGACTCGCTGCTGCTGATCTCGCACCCCGTCCACCCCATCCAACGGATCAGCACGCCTTACCACGGCGTACCGGGCAAGGGCAGTGCGTTCCGGACGATCTTTGCGGTGGCCGGGCAGTTGAACGCGAAGGCCTGCGTTGTGGTGGATTCCGACCTGCGCAGCATCGCGCCGCACTGGGTGGAGCTACTTGCGGGACCCGTCCTCGATCGTCAATTCGATTACATCGCGCCCTATTACCTGCGGCATAAGTACGACGGCACGATCACCAACGGCATCATCTACCCGATCACGCGAGCCTTATTTGGAAAACGCGTGCGCCAGCCCATCGGTGGCGACTTCGGCTTTTCGGGTCGGCTGGCGGCGCGGTACCTGGAAAAAGACGTTTGGGGGACGGACGTGGCGCGATTCGGCATCGACATCTGGATGACGCTTACGGCCATCGCTGAGGGATTTCGCGTGGGGCAGTCGTATCTGGGCGCCAAGCTGCACGACGTCAAGGACCCGGGAGCCGACTTGACCAGCATGTTCCGGCAGGTGGTGGGGTCGGTTTTCGGGTTGATGGAGAGCTATGAGGCGGTTTGGCAGGGCGTCGAGGGCTCGGAGCCAGTGCCGATGTTCGGCTTTCCATTCGACGTAGGCGTCGAACCGATGACGGTCAACGTCGAACGGATGACCAAGGCCTTCTGCCAGGGCGTCAACGACCTGCGCGAGGTTTACCAGAGTTTTCTTTCTCAGGAAACCCTCGAGGGCTTGAAAACCTGCACGGGACAGGCGGGCGAAGAATTCCGTATCTCTGACGAGCTCTGGGTGCACTTGATCTACGAATGTGCGGCTGCCTATCACCACAAGAAGCTGGACCGCGAACATCTGCTGCAATCCCTGGTGCCGCTCTACCTGGGCCGCACCGCCTCCTTTGTCATCCAAGTCCGCGAGAGCAACGCCAGGGAGGTAGAAGAACGCATCGAGCAACTCTGCCAGGTCTTCGAGACAGAGAAATCATACCTGGCGGAGCGCTGGGGCTTGGGGGCGGGAAAGGAGAAGATTCATGCAAGGACTGCTTGAGAAGGCATTCATTGAACCCTTCCACAGGCTGGCCGAGCACCTGACGCACGTTCTGCCGGCGCTGATTACTATCCTGCTGATTCTGATCGTCGGCGGCGCAGTGGCCTATCTTGCACGGCGGGTGATCCACCGCCTGCTGGTTGCGCTACGCTTCGACCGCCTGGTGGCGCGGACGGGACTGGCGAGCACGATCGAGCGAGCGCGTGTCTTCCGCTCACCCAGCGACTTCGGGGCGCGGCTGGTCCAGGGCTTGCTCTGGTTGTTCATCATCTTGTTCGCGCTGAACGCGGCTGACACTCAGATGACGCAAGATCTTGTGGTGCGGTTCATCCACTACGTGCCTGACATCATCACCGCCGTCTTGGTTTTGCTGCTGGGGTCGCTTATCAGCAAGTTTCTGGCCCGCAGTGTGCTCCTGGCGGCGGTGAACGCACAGTGGTCAGGGGCGCGGCTACTCGCCGGGGGCGTGCGCGTGCTGGTGATGATGCTGGCAGTCGTGATTGCACTCGAACAGCTCCGCATCGGCCGCACGGCGCTCTTGGTCAGCTTTGCCATCCTGTTCGGTGGCGTCGTGATCGCGGGAGCGATCGCCTTTGGGTTGGGCGCGCGTGACTTGGCCCGCGAATGGTTGCAATCGAAGATGAAGCCGCGCTCACCTGAAAACGAAGAAGTTTTCCGGCACTTATAACCGTGCTGCCCAAGCGACTGGTTATCTTCACCGATCTGGACGGGACGCTGCTTGACCACTACACCTATTCTTGGGCGCCGGCCCGGGAGGCGCTCGAGGAGATCAAGCGCCGTCAGGTTCCCCTGGTCTTCTGCACGAGCAAGACACGCACCGAAGTGGAAGCTCTGCGTCGAAAGCTACGCATTAACCATCCGTTCGTCACGGAAAACGGTGGTGGGATCTTTGTCCCGCAGCGCTACTTTCCCCAACACATCGAGGGCGCAACGCGCGCCGGCCGCTACCACTGCCTGGCGCTCGCCCGCCCTTATTCTGAAATCGTCGAACAGCTCGACGAGATTGCCGAAGAAACCGGCGCGTGTGTGGTTGGCTTTCACCAGATGAGTGCGCGGGAGGTCGCTCAGAACACCGGGTTGCCGTTGCGCGAGGCCGAACGGGCACGCCAGCGCGACTTCGACGAGCCGTTTTTCTTTGTCGGCACAGGCGAACAAATGGCGCAAAGATTCGTCCGTCTTGCCAAGCGGCGCGGGCTGGAAGTCCAGCGTGGTGGCCGCTTCTGGCACCTGTTCGCGGGCAGCGATAAGGGCCGGGCCGTTCGCCGACTGGTTGAGCTTTATCGCGCCTCCTCGCACGTGCGCCTGCGTTCGCTTGCTCTGGGCGATAGTGCCAACGACCTCCCCATGCTCGCTGCTGTGGATGTGGCTGTCCTTCTTCCCAAACCCGACGGCGTCTTCGACCGCCAGGTGATAGCACGCCTGCCGGGCGTCACCCGTGGCATTGCTCCTGGGCCGGTGGGCTGGAATGATGCCGTGCTTGGGCTTCTCCGGTCGCAGCGGCGGAAGACGGAAGCAACGCGAAAAACGGCGTACTAGAAATAGAAGAATGAAGTTAGAGAGCTTTAACAC
>DATBWB010000008.1 GCA_036514995.1 Candidatus Acidiferrales bacterium | reverse complement strand
GGCTTGGGGTCGCCACGCAGGTTGGCAAAAAAGTCGTTGGCGTTCAGGATGTCATTGCGGTGGAACCAGAAGGTGCTGCCATGAAAAGCATTCTGGCCGCGAGGGGTAACGATACTCACCTGGGCCGCGCCAAAACCAGAGTCAGAGCCCAGCGTCCCGACCGAAACCGTAAATTCGCCTGTGTTTTCCACCGTGGGCGCGCTGATGGCAAAAAAGGCGCTGGTCTTGACAAAGTTGTCGGCGACGTTGATCCCGTCCTGCAAGATGTTGGTGGCGTTCCCGCGCAAGCCGTGGACAAACGACGTGCTACTTTCGGCGGGCGTGGTTACGCCGGGCATGAGACGAGCCAGGTCAATCGGGTTGCGTGTGGGCAGAGGCAGATCCAGGATCTGGCGACGGTCCACGGTCGTTTTGAGTTCGGCCGTCTCCGTGTTGACCAGGGTTTGAATGGTCTCGGCCACAACGACCTGTTGGGAGATGTCTCCCAGCTCCAGGCGCATGGTTAACCGCGCCACCTGACCCACTTCCACCACCACGTTGGACAATACCAGCCGACGAAAGCCCGATAGTTCAGCGGTAACCTGATAGCGTCCAAAGCGGAGGTTGGTGAATGCGAAAACCCCGCGTTCGTCCGTTTTGGTTTCTTGCGTGGCGTTTGTGCTCTGGTCGGTAGCAGTGACCTTGGCGGCGACCACCACGGCACCGGTGGGATCTTCCACCACGCCGGTGATCGAGCCGCCGACCACCTGCGCGTAAGCCGAATCCATCTCGACGAGGCACGCCACCGCGCCGAGCGCGACCAGCAAGAGAAGTCGTCCTAGGCTGCGCTTTGCCATATTTTCCTCCTTGGTGCGTTCCAAAGCATGTCAGAACGAGCCTTTAGGTGACCTTTTCTGGACACATGTGAGCGATAAAGATACAGAACTAGAGACAAACCGACCGGATCAACAGTCGAGAAATTGCCTGCAATTGCTATACCAGCTTTTCGTCAATTTGTCGCGTTGGCTATGTGGTCTGTTTTCTGATACTTGTATCCATACTACCAGCGGCCGAAGGCGTTAAGAAGGACAAAACCTATGAGATTTCACAGGCCGCCGGACAAGCTTACAAAAAGCTGTAGGGCAGCGTTGTTGTACTGGGGGGAACAATCGAAGTTCCGGTACGCTTTCCAGAAAGCCGGCCCATTTTGGTCGCGTGATGGATCGGTGAGCCTTTCATGGCCATCTGTATAAGCCGAAGCATTGTGGAGTGCGGCGGCTCTTGTCCCGAGCCAGTCGAGGGATGCCGCCGCTTTCCCGGAGCAGACGCTTCCTCCTGCTCCAAGCGAGGGACGGCGTGGAGGCAAGTCTCCGGACGCAACAGCGGGAGCGAGCTCCCGTTCACGGTGAACCCGTTCAGCGTGAACCTGCGCTCCACGCCCACGGGCTGGCCACCTGAGGATTATTCAACGAACTTCTGAGACAAGACACTAGCCGCCCCGCGCCAGCACGCGATGCGTCCAGATGCCTCCCACGAAATCCACCGCCGCGTGGGCCGCTACGGTCGGGAATAGGCTGCCTGTTGCCAGATAGACGAGGCTGAAAACCAATCCGACCACGAAAGTAGAAAGGGCGCCGGCAACGCCCTGGTAGGCGTGGCTTGCGCCAAAAATAGCCGATGCGAGCAGGGCGCTTGCCCAGGCCAAAGCTTGGAAAGAAGTGCCACCCCACCACGGGAGCAGCCCCGCTGGGATCGGGGCCAGCAGCAGCAAGCTTGTCAAGGCGGTGATGGCAAAGCCACGAAAAAGAAATTCCTCGCAGATGCCGGCGGTCAGGGCTACTCCGGCAAAAAGCGTCCGCTCGGCTGCGCCCGCCGCGGCGGGCGGCATCAGCTTGCGCAGAAAAACGCCCATCCGGCCCTGCTTTTCCACAGGCAGACGGGCCAGCGTGCGCATACTCCTGGCCTGGACCGCCAGCAGGACAAGACTCAGCGCCGCGGCGATTGCGAGCAGTCCCGCAAGCGGGACCGGTGACGGCATGGCCAGGCCCAGTTGCTTCAGAGAAATGTCGTGCGCGCGGGCACGCCAGAACGCTACGCCCGCCAGCAGCCATTGAAACAAAATCGTTGAGCCGTAGATGGTCATACGATCGGCGGAGGAAATCACATCCAGGGCAAGCAGCTTCTTGACGCGCTGATAGCCGCGCCAGGGCACGACCGTGGCCAGCAGGAGAAGGATCAGCCAGAGATCCCAGTAGCGCAATGCGGATGCATCCATACGGAGATGAGGCGAGAGAAGTCCGCTAGGACTGTCGAGCTCCAACTCAACATGGGCACCGGGTCAAGCCCGGTGCTCCTTTTCAGGCGGACCGGCCAGCATGGTAGCGGCAAGCCGCCCGATGGTCAAAGCCTTTCACCCCAATCATCCGGAAGCTTCGGGATAGGGCTCAAGGCCGACAAGCGTAATGGAAAAGTGATGCGGCGGCGGCGCCACGGTGGGGCTCAGGCCCTGTTGCTCAAAGGGGAGATTCGTCGGCTGCGGATCGCCTTGCCCGAGCCGTGCCGTGAGGGCGCATCGCCCCGAACGCGGCTACTTTTTGACGTAGGGCGCTTTGGGCGAATATTTGTTAAGCACGCCGACGAGCGGCTGCGCCTCGGCGGGAATGCCCACCTTCGGCGTAATCAGGATGTCCTGCGAAGTAATATCGCGGCCGTAGAGGTCGCGGTTGACGTCGGCATCCTGGTACATGCGCGCGCCATTGAGCGAGATTCCGCCGAATAGCCCGCGAGAGCGCGAGTAGGCATAGATTTCCGAGCGCAACTGCACATCGGTTTCAGCCGTCGCCGCCCGGCCGACCGGTCCGACGGCGACCGAGGCGTCGCCACCCAGCGCAAACTGGTTCTTGAGCAGCTTTTCCACGCCCCGCTGGTTCACAAACAGGAGGACCACATCGACCGCTGCCCCGCCAATCTGAAGCCCAAAGCTGCCTCCGACAATCTTGAACGACGACACCGGACCCCAGGGGCCTGTCCCAGCGTTCCGACAGCTCACGAAGCCATGACCGTAGCGGCCACCAAATCCGAGGCCGGCTTTTTTGAGCGAGGGCACAACCGCCACACATCTCGCGTGGTCGAGCATGCCCTTGGGGATGTTCTTGTCGGGAGTGTTAATCATCTCCTCCAGGACCTGCCCGGAACGGATAAGCCGATTACGCTCCTTGGTGCTGACCCCGGCGAAAGCCGTCCCGCAGAGCGAGATCAGGAGCGCCACCATCAACGTACAAGCCACCAAAATTTTCATCGCTGACTCCTCAAGTTCTTTGCCCGGTTCTCACTTCTCGGTGCGACTCTACCCGGGCTGGGCGGGTTTCGAAGTGGGCAGCGAGATACCGCGACAACCTTGTATCTTGGTCGCTGGGCGCGACCGCTGTCAATGGTACGAGCCTCAGCGCAGTCAATAGGTTGCCTGGGTACGACGGGTTTTCCCTGTTTGGCTGCAACCCAGAATCGCGTGGCGCCAAGCCGGCTCTGACTTTCGTTGATTTGATATTGCCGCGGCAGTAGAATCAGCGCCACTCGATTTACATCGTCGTCACCCCAGTCGCGTGGGTGCCACGTGTGGGTTAGCAAGACCTGATCGCATGAAAGAGTGGCCTCAATGTGATATGTTGTTTGACGCGGATGGATGGGGCTACGGCGGGGACTTAATTTCTATGCAGGAGGAGGAGCTGGGATGACGAAAAAGGCGGGCTTTCGAGCAGTTGGTTTGCTAGCGACACTGGCTTTGTTCGTCGGGATGGCGTTCACGGCCGCTGTCGATTTCTATCTGAAGATCGAAGGGATTCCAGGCGAGTCAACAGCCAAGGGATTCGAAGGCCAGATTGAAGTGGAGTCATGGAGCTGGGGGATGTCCCAAGCGGTTACAGCGCAGGGTCGCGAGGGCACGATGCTCGGCGACCCGACAAAGCCGTTTATCATTACCAAGCCGCTCGAC
This sequence comes from Candidatus Acidiferrales bacterium, assembly GCA_036514995.1. NCBI lineage: Bacteria > Pseudomonadati > Acidobacteriota > Terriglobia > Candidatus Acidiferrales > Candidatus Acidiferrales bacterium. Next base: position 3,283 of record DATBWB010000008.1, on the reverse strand, counting down.
AAGGCAAGCCCCAAGCTGGCTCAGGCCCTGGCTTCCAAACAGCATTTCCCCACCGTCACGTTGACCTTGCGCCGCGCCGGTGGCGATCAACAGCCTTACATGCGATACGTCCTGAAGGACTGCTTCATCACCTCGATCAAGCCCGTCGCCGGCGACGTTCCGATGGAACAGGTCTCCTTCAACTACTCCAAGATCGAATGGACGCAGATTCGAGGGCCGAAGGGGATGACGCCGCGGACTCCGATGGAACGCTGATCGCCTTTTCCTGGTGCAACGAGTAGGGGGGTATGGCCGTACGCCCCTACAGTCCGTGTGCCAAAACCTGTTCTCCTACCCTCCTGGTCCAGCCTTGCTGTAGAATGGCCAGAGTTCACCCAGAAGGGTCCACAACAGGAGTATCGGGCTTTGGCCCGGCACTCCTTCTGCGCCTCTGAATGTGGGCGCGGCGAATGTGGGCGTACGGAGGGTGGGTTGAAGGTCCTGGTCATCGGTTCCGGGGGGCGCGAGCATGCCCTGGTGTGGAGACTTCGCCAGAGCCAGCGCGTCCGTGAACTCTACTGCGTCCCCGGCAATGCCGGCATCGCCCGCGATGCCGAGTGCCTGGCGGGCGACGTCCGGGACATCAACGGGCTTGCCAATCTCGCCGATCGGCTAAAAGCAGACCTTACCGTCGTCGGCCCGGAGCTGCCGCTCACGCTGGGTATCGCCGACGAGTTCCACCGCCGCCGGCTGGCCATCATCGGCCCCACCCGAGCCGCGGCCGAACTCGAGGGCAGCAAGGTTTTTGCCAAGCGGTTCCTTGAGCGGCATAAGATTCCTACCGCCTTCTTTGCCGTCTGCGATTCTTCGCAAGATGCCTACGCCGCGTTGTGCAGCTTTGAATTCCCGGTTGTGCTGAAGGCTGATGGTCTTGCTTCCGGCAAGGGCGTCATTATCGCCCATACCGCGGACGAGGCGACCGCGACCGTTGAGCGCATCATGGAGCAGCACGTCTTCGGCGCGGCCGGCGACCGCATCGTGATCGAGGAACATCTCGAAGGCGAAGAATTGTCTTTCATCGTTCTCACCGATGGCAAAAGCGTCCAGCCGCTCGCTTCGACGCGCGACCACAAGCCGGTCTTCGACGGCGATCAGGGGCCCAACACCGGCGGCATGGGCGCCTACTGCGACGACAGCATCATCGCCCCTGAGCTGCAAAAAGAGATTCTCCAGACAATTGTGGCGCCCACCATCCAGGGCATGGCGCTTGAAGGGCGACCCTATCAGGGATTCCTCTATTTTGGGCTGATGCTCACCAAGCAGGGCCCGCGAGTGCTGGAATTCAATTGCCGCCCGGGCGACCCGGAGATGCAGCCGCAGGTCTTGCGCATGGATTTCGATCTTGTGGACGTCTTGGAAAAACTGCTTGCCGGGCGGTTGCTCGAGGCGCGCATGCCGTGGTGGGAGGGTTCGAGTGTTTGTGTCGTCCTCGCGTCGAAGGGTTATCCGGGCGAGGCTGAGACCGGCAAGGTCATTGAAGGCCTGGCGGCGGCCGAGGGCTTGGCGGGTATTAAAGTTTTTCACGCTGGCACGAAAGAGGTCGAGGGCAAGCTGGTAACCTCCGGCGGGCGCGTGCTGGGCGTGACGGCGCGCGCCGGCGAGTTGCGCACGGCCATCGAACTGTGCTATCAGGCCGTCAGCCGCATCCGTTTTGACGGCATGCATTATCGCCGCGACATCGGCGCCCGCCCCGACAAGTTCGGGGCTCGCGGCTTGCCCCGAGGCTTCGTGGCTTGAACTTTTCTGTAGGGGCTCGATTTCAGACGGCCCCGGAATCAGGGCAAGCTGAAGCTTGCCCCTACAACGTCACAATGGGATACGGCTGGGCCGGCGGCCAGCTCCTGAAAAACGTTCCCGGGCGCCGAGCCCCCAGGCCTGCCCTGAGTGGAGCCGAAGGGCACCTGTCTGGGGGAGAAACTGTAGGGGCCGGTCTTTAGACCGCCCCGGAATGAGCTCAAGACAGCTAACGATCATGACTGCCAGAGATCCATCAAAACCCCCCCTGGTTGGCATTTTGATGGGTTCGGACTCCGATCTGCCGGTGATGAGCGAGACCGTCAAAACGCTCGATAAGTTTGGCGTGCCTTATGAAGTGGAAGTCACCTCGGCCCACCGCTCGCCCAACCGCACGCATGAATACGCTTGCACGGCCGCTGCGCGCGGTCTCAAGGTGCTGATTGTCGGCGCCGGCGGCGCTTCGCACCTCGCCGGCATCATCGCCGCCGAGACCACCTTGCCAGTGATTGCTGTGCCCATTGCTGCCACGGTGCTCTCCGGCATGGACGCTTTGCTTTCCACCGTCCAGATGCCCGGCGGGGTGCCGGTGGCGGTCATGGCCATTGACAAGCCCGGCGCCATCAATGCCGCTATCTTCGCTACCGAAATCATCGCTACCGCCCAGCCCGAATACTCCGCCAAGCTCATCCGGCACAAAGAGGAGCTCGAACGCACCGTCGCCGAGCGCTCCGAACGCGTCAAGAAACAATTGCAGTCGGAATAGATCCCGCCGCGCGTTGGCTAGATGGCCTGGGCATATACCTACTATCGTAGGGGCGGTTCGCGAACCGCCCCTACACCTCACAAAGACCGCGCCGCGTGCGGGGTTATCAAATACCGCCTACGTCCGGTAGCTCGAGTTGATGCGGATGTATTCGTGGGTCAGGTCGCAGGTCCAGAACGTGGTTTGGGAATTTCCCATCCCGAGCGCAAGGACGATGGAAACTTCAGGCTTGTTCAGTTTCCGGTGAAGGTCGCGTTCGCGGAAGGGCACGGCGCGGCCGCGATCAAACACTTTCGTACCGGCCATCCAAATCCTGGCGCGGTCGGGGTTGATCTTCTCCCAGGCCATCCCGGCGGCAGCGAGGATTCGACCCCAGTTCGGATCGGCGCCCGCCAGAGCGGTTTTGACCAGCGGTGAGCAAGCTATTTTTCGGGCGATGGCCTCGGCCGCCTTTCGGCTGGCTGCTTCTCGCACCGAGATTTCGACCAGCCGCGTTGCCCCCTCGCCATCGCGCACGATCATTTTGGCGAGCGTAGTGGCTACCTCCGTAAGCGCGAAAGAAAATTCGCGCCCCTCCGGCGAGCCCGTTGCCAGTTGCCGCGGGCAAGCCCCGGTTCCGTGCGGAACGGGGCAAGCCGCGCCATTGGCCAGCAGAAAGACGGAGTCGTTTGTGGAAGTGTCGCCATCCACGGCGATGCGATGGAAGGAGGCGTCGCAGGCCTGGCGAAGCGCCTGGCGGAGCCC
>DATBWB010000007.1 GCA_036514995.1 Candidatus Acidiferrales bacterium | reverse complement strand
GCCCCGCCGCCGCTACAGGGGCACCTGTAGGTACGTTCAGGCTCCAACGAACCGTTTCAGGGCCCAGCGGGCAGCTTCGGATAGGACTACGTCCTCGTGCTCCGCAAATTTCCGCAGAATGGGCACAAACCGAGCATTTCCGGAATTTCCCATCGCCACCAGGATGTTTCGCAAGATTCCTTGTTTCCGGGCTCGCTTCAAGGCGCTGGCGCGGAATATCTGGCGGAATTCCTCTTCGCTGAGCGAAGCGAGCCACTTGAGCGATGGCGAAAAGAGGGAAGCGCTATCCGCGGACGAGGAAGAGTTCACAGCTTGTTTCTCCATCCCCACCCTCGCTCCCTCGGCTCCGCTCGGGACAAGTTCGCAAGGATGGGCCACCCTCCGATTTTCGTCCCGACGCTTCGGGATCGAATTTCGAGTTTCGCTCTCGGCCACAGGCGTTCGCGGAAGAAATTCTGGCGCACTGCTCACCGGCGACTTCCGATTCCACGGGCATACATCCTGGCAGATGTCGCAGCCGAAGACCTGCCGGCCCATCGGGGCGCGAAATTCTTCCGGGATTGATCCGCGCAGCTCGATTGTCAAATAGGAAATGCACCGCCGAGCGTCGAGCACATACGGCTCAACAATCGCACCGGTGGGACAGGCATCAATGCAGAGACGGCAGTTGCCGCAGAGGTCGGGCGGCGGGCTTGCTCCCGCCGCATCCGCCCCGGACGGAGCCGGCGAGGCAGTCGGCGACAACTCCAAGCTCGTCAGGATCACTCCAAGAAAGAGCCAGGAACCGAGCTTCTCGTTGATCAAACAAGTATTCTTTGCCAACCAGCCGATTCCGGCGTACTTCGCGGCAACGCGTTCGACCACCGGCCCGGTATCCACGTAGGCCCGCGCCTCAAAAGGTTCGGCAAGGCTCGCGCGCAACGCCGCCATCACTGCCTCGAGCTTCTCCATCAGGATACCGTGGTAGTCCTCGCCCCAGGCATAGCGAGAAATCCATCCACGCTCAGGGTCGAGCGGAACTTCAGTCGAATAGGGGCGGTCCGTGTTGTAATTCAGGGCGCAGACGATAATCGAGCGGGCCGACGGCATGACCTGCCGCGGGTCGTTTCGCCGCGGGTCGGTGAGATAGCGCATCTCTCCCGCATACCCGCGCGCCAGCCATTCCGGCAGGTTTTCGAGTTCCAGCAGGCCTTCGACCGGCGCCACGCCCCAGGCGTCAAACCCGGCGGCAAGCATCACCGGATCCAGGATCTCTCTCGCGTCCATGGAAAGGATTGTACCGGTCGCCGTGGCGACCTGCCAGCCGACCCGCTTGACAGTTGGCTGGCGATAGTCAAAAGCCCGCCGGGCTTATTTGTTTCCTTTTAACCTGGGTGTTATACTTCGGTTGCTTTATCAGGGACCCTCACACAGAAATTCCAACATCGCGAGAGCCAGTCCGTGCGAGCCAGACTAACTTCGCCCGGTGCCGTGTGGCGCGGGGCTCCGGCCCGGGAGGCAGCTGCTCCCGCGGTCAACGGCGCGGGCGAGAGAGGAAGACACCGGCTCGCCACCCGCGCTCTCCTGGCAGGCGCACTCTGGCTGGTATTCGTCCAGCCGGCCCGCGCCGCCACCGTGCAGGGCGACATGAAGATCTACGTCCTGAACGTCGGCCAGGGCGATGCCATCTTGATTGTTTGCCCCCACGCAACCCATCGTATGCTGATCGATGCCGGCGCTCGCGGCTACCCCAATAGCCAGAAGGCCTTCCAGCAACAACTCAGGCAGCTTGTTCCCGGGCAGCAACCGCCCCTGCAGGTGGTAATCGCCTCTCATCCGCACGATGACCACATTGCCGGCCTTCACTGGGTCTTGCAGACTTTTAAGGTCGGCAAATTCGTGGACAACGGAAAAAGCTACACCAAAACCTTCAAAAAAATTCGCACCCTGGCCAATCAGCAGAAAAAAGCGGGCACGCTCCAGTACATTCCCGCCGGCAAGTCCCTTTCCTCGATCGCCGATTTTTGCCCGGCGACAAACCTCCACGCCGAGTTGCTTGTGCCCAAAGGCTTTGGCAAGGCGAAGAACGTCAACAACAACTCGGTGGTGGTGCGGGTGAAGTATGACAAGCTGAGTTTTCTCTTTACCGGCGATGCCGAAAAGGAGGAGGAAGCCCAGCTCCTCGCTGACCCGTTGATCAAGCCCCGCCTGGGCGGAGCGGCCTTCTACAAGGTGGGCCACCACGGCGCGGAGACTTCTTCCACGCACGATTTTTTGAGCCAGATGAGGCCGCAGTGGGCGGCCATTTCGAGTGGACGGAAAAATATTGGCAAAAACAAAGGTTATCGCCACCCTCGTGCCCTCACTCTTGGGGCGTTGCTGGCCGTGATCACGGCGGATGCCGACAAAGAAATCCGGACAGTTGATGCCGGGGAGAGCGCCAAGGGCGAGTGGACCACGGTGAAGATTCATAAAAGGATTTATCTGACCGCGAAGGATGACTCGATTCTGTTTCTTTCCGACGGCCAGACGGTGCGCCAGCAGCCCGCCGGCCTGGCCAATCCGATCGGCCCCGATTGATAGCCGATGCGCGCTGCTCCAGCGCGGAAGGAGGTCTTATGGCAACTCCTGGAATCCCTGCTTCTCGTGGTGGACGCCCGGCGCGGGGTGCAGCCGGAGCTGCTGCCAACGCCGAACTGGCTTTACTCCAGCGAAAGTTTCGGGAACAGGAACAGGCCTATCAACAATTCGCCGCTCAGGTGGGGCAGCTCCGGGGCATCACCCGGTTGCTTGTTCAGGCCTGGCTGGCCGAAATCCGTCTCATGATGGCGCAACTCGAGCGGCGGCTTCAGCAATTGACCGCCTCCTCCAACCGCGCCGGCATGGACGCTGCCTGGCGGCGCTTCTGGAATGTTCTGTCGGCGCTCAGCCCGGGTGACCTGCAATCAGTGGGCCGGCGGCTGCTGGTGGTCTCTCTATTTCTTTTGCTGCAGATCGCTGCCGGCATTGGTTTGCTCGGTTACAGCGTTCGCCTGTTCGGGCGGTTCGACCCGCAGACCGCGCTTACGCGAGAGCAGTGGGAAGAACGAGGCCATGCGCGGGCGGAAGTCCGCCGCGTGCAGATCGTAATGGCACGCGCCGCTGAGGAAACGAAACAGCTTCCTCCGGCATCTCCGGTGCCGGGTCCCCAACAAGAAGGCGGGCAAGCAGCGGGCGCAGTCGCTGCGCCAGACACCAGCCTCCTGCGCGGCGAAGTGGAGGCGCTGGCCTCCACCCTTTCGGAAATGCGGCTGCCCGAGCGCGACCTGCGTCTCGCCAATTCGTGGCTGGAAAACGTCCTGGGCGACCTCAATAAGGAACCAGCCGATCTGGCCGATGCCGCCAAGATCCTGACCGAACTTGAAACGGCGTTGGCGACGTCGGCAGAGCCTCCACCAGCGCCCGTTGCCCTGATCGTACTGGGAAGTTTGCTCGGGATGATCACGATTACCATCCACCTCAACTGGAAGTTTCGCAGCCGGTGGAACACGCTGGGGTTTATGCCGTGGTACGTGACGAAGCTGGTCGGTGCGCCGGTTATTTCCCTGGCGGTGGTCGGTCTTCTGTTTCAGGTTTCGTTTACGGCTGACTTGGCTGCCGCTACCGATATTTCAGCGCTTGGCTTGCGCGGAGCTTCCCCCCTGCTGATCTTCGCTGTCTCGATCATCACCGGGCTGTTCAGCAACAAAATGTTTGAATGGCTCCGCGGTTTGGCCGGCGCCCGAGTGGCCACCATGCGTCCACCCGCGCCAGCCGCGACCGCTTCAAACGGCGGCGGGGAAAGCGAAGACAATTCCTCCGGCCGGCCAACCCCCTAGCCGCCACCGTTCCACGAAGAATTTTTCTTGGCTAACGACCAGGCCGGGCGGCGGCGCGGCACGCCCGGCTCCTCAGCCGCAGCGTTGACATCGGCGGGAGGCGCGGCTATATTGCCCCGTCCCGATCCCGAGGCTTCGGGATCGGGATGCCTCATGACCACCCGCATTTTTACCGCTGCCAACCAACTCACCCTCCTGCGCTTTGTCTTCCTTCCTTTCTTCATCATTGCCATCGAATACGGCCACTACCGCTGGGCTCTGCTCATCTTCGTTATTGCCGGTCTGACTGACGGGTTGGATGGGCTGCTGGCGCGCCTGTTTCACCAGCAAACCGACATCGGAGCCTTTTTGGACCCCATCGCCGACAAGCTCTTGCTTTCTTCCGCGTTTATCCTGCTGGCGGTGAAAGGCAAGGTGGGTTGGTGGCTGACGATCCTGGTGCTCAGCCGCGATCTGCTCATCATCGCGACGGTGGCGATCATTGTTTTGTTTTCCGACTACCGCCGGTTTTCTCCGAGTCTCTACGGCAAGATCAACACCGGCGCCCAGATCCTGGCGGTCCTGGTGGTGATGGCAGCGGAGGTGGCGCAAACGCCGCCCCTTCACTCGACGGGCCAGCTCTTGCTCTATCTCGCCGCCGCCACTACGGTGATTTCCGGAGTCCACTACATCTTTTCCATCGCCCACCGGCTGCGAGTCCATCCGAGTGCCGGCAGTCCGGGCTCCACGGGTTAACGCGGGGAAGCGCTCCCGAGCTGCTTGATTGCGGATTGCGCTGGCGGATGACCGCGCCCTTCCGGCAGGACGCCGTCCAAATTGTCCCACCGATCAAATGTCGCTGTCGCCGTGCATCACCGTCGAGGGTCGGTGCTTTTTCTCGTAGGCGGCGATCTCGTGCTCGTGTTCGAGTGTCATCCCGATGTCGTCCAGCCCTTTCAGCAGAGACTCTTTGCGGAACGGATCGATGGAGAAAGAAAACTTCACACCGGATTCGTCCGTGACGGTCTGGCTCTCCAGGTCAACCGTTAACCGATAGCTTTCGTTCCGCTCGGCGCGCTCGAACAGCTTATCCACCTCGCTATCGGCAAGCGTCACCGGCAGGAGGCCATTCTTGAAGCAATTGTTGTAGAAGATGTCGGCAAAGCTCGGCGCGATGACGACGCGGAAGCCGTAGTCCAGCACCGCCCAGGGGGCGTGCTCGCGGCTCGAACCGCAACCGAAGTTGGCCCGCGTCAGCAGGATGGAAGCTCCCTGGTAGCGTGGCCGGTTGAGCACAAAATCGGGGTTGGGCACCTCCCCTTCCAGGTAGCGCCAGTCGTAGAAGAGGACGCGCCCGAAGCCTTCGCGCGTCAACCCTTTCAGGAATTGCTTCGGCACCATCTGATCGGTATCCACGTTCACCCGATCGAGCGGCGCCACCACTCCGGTATGTGTCGAGAACGGCTGCATCACTACCCTGCTTCTCTGCCTCCTTGGCTCGCTGCCTCCTTGCTATTCGGTTCCGCCCACGTCCCATTCGCGGATGTCCACGAAGTGGCCTTCGATCGCCGCCGCGGCCGCCATGATCGGGCTCACCAGGTGCGTCCGACCGCCCTTTCCCTGGCGCCCTTCGAAATTGCGGTTCGAGGTGCTGGCGCAGCGCTCCCCGCTCGGGAGCACATCGGGATTCATCCCGATGCACATGCTGCAGCCGGCGTCCCGCCACTCGAACCCCGCCTCGAGAAAGATCTTGTGTAGCCCTTCCTTTTCCGCCTGCGCCTTCACCTGCATCGAACCGGGAACCACCAGCGCGTTCACCGTGCGCGCCACTTTCTTGCCGGCCACCACCCGCGCCGCCGCCCGCAAATCCTCGATCCGCGAGTTGGTGCACGACCCGATAAACACGCGATCGAGCCGAAGGTCGGCAATCCGCGTCCCGGGCTCGAGCGCCATATATTCCAGCGCTCGCTCGGCCGCCCTTCGTTCCACAGGATTCGAGAAGGAACTCGGATCGGGCACGCGCCCGGTCACATCGGTCACCATTCCCGGGTTTGTGCCCCAGGTCACCTGCGGCGCAATCTCCTCCCCATTGAGCTCAACCCTGCTGTCATAGACCGCTCCGGCGTCGGATACGACGGACTTCCACGCCTGGACCGCCATTTGAAAATCTTTTCCGTGCGGCACGTAGGGACGCCCTTCCAGATAGGCAAACGTGGTATCGTCGGGCGCGACCATTCCCGCCCGGCCGCCAGCCTCGATGGACATATTGCACACCGTCATCCGGCCTTCCATCGTCAGGTCGCCGATGGCCTGTCCGGCATACTCGAACACATGGCCGGTGCCGCCGGCAATGCCGATCTTTCCGATAATCGCCAGGATGATGTCTTTCGCCGTCACACCCCGCCTCCGCTTCCCATGCACCCGCACCAGCATTGTCTTCGACTTGAACTGCGGCAGGCACTGCGTCGCCAACACGTGTTCGACCTCGCTGGTGCCGATGCCGAACGCCAGCGCCCCGAGCGCGCCGTGCGTCGAGGTATGGCTGTCGCCGCAGACAATCGTTTGCGCGGGTTGGGTGATGCCCAGTTCCGGCCCGATCACGTGCACGATGCCCTGGTTTTTGCTGGACATATCGAAGAGCCGCACTCCGGTTTCCGCGCAGTTTCTGGCCAGCGCTTCAAATTGCTTGGCGGCGACCGTGTCCAGGATAGGCAGGTGCCGGTCTTTGGTGGGCACCGAGTGGTCCATCACGGCGAACGTCAAATCGGGTCGCCTCACCCGCCGCCCCGTTTGCCGCAACCCGGTAAAGGCCTGCGGTGAAGTTCCTTCGTGGATCAAATGCCGGTCAATGTAGATGAGGGCAGGCTGGCCCGGCGTCTCCTGCACCAGGTGGGCTTCCCATATTTTTTCGTACATTGTCCGTGGCGTCATTGTTCAGGAAATTCCATTCTAGCAAGGGTGGCGGCCTCCGCCAACCCCCGCTTTGCCCGCCTGCGGATAGGAGTCAAGCAGCTTTTTTCTTGAGGAATGCCCGAACAAAATTGCGCCGGGAAAAGTGGCCTCCGGTGAAAAAGCGCCAAAAACGATCGCCTGAGAAAAGTTTTCCCGCGATAGCCGCTTCACTGAAGCCCTCCTGGTGGAGAGCAAGCACCCGGCCGGCAAGCTCTTCGAGGAACGCCAGCTTCCTCGCCAGCATCCGGCGGCCGTCTTCCACCTGCCCGCGATGCTGGCAATAGATCTCGCGAAAGTCGAGCGTCAAGAGCCTGCGGAGCGAATCCATCAAAGCATAGACGTCCTCATCCGCGCGCAGATAGCGCAGGTAGGGACCCAGATAGAGATCGCCGGTGAACAGCCAGCCTCGGTTGGGCTCGAACAGCGCCACGTGGTCCTCGGCGTGACCCGGGGTGTGGATCACCTGGAAGCGAAGCTGCCGGGTCGCAATCTCCGGCCCAAGCGGCTGAGCTAGGGCGGCCTCAGGCGTGCCCCAGGCAAGGCGGCGATAGAGATGCAATCTCTCTGGCGGGTGAGCGAGGCGCGGGATGGCGGTGGAATGAGCGAACAGGGGAATTCCCATGCGTCGAAGCGTGGCGTGGTTGCCGACATGGTCCTCGTGGTGATGAGTGGTCACCGAGAGGCGAATGGCAAGTTCCCTGGACAGGCGAGCGAATTCCCGGGAAATATTCGGCGGGCCAGAGTCAAAAAGCAGTCCGTCCACCCAGAAAACGCCGGTGGTATAGAGCAGGCGGCCGAAGTACCGCCGGGCCATGCGAAAGTAGCGAATCTCGCCGTACTCGACCGGTTCGATCACGGGAAGATCCGATTCTTCCAGCCGGACCTTGTCCTGTTCCGAGTGCCGTTCCAACTGATTGCGCCTATTGCGAGCGACTCCAGTTTAAACAAGTTGGAACGGCACAAGCCGGCTGACGCGGCGAGGCCGTCAGTTCGGCCCCAAAGCTGCCAGTTCCTGCATCTTGCGCAGCACGGTGGACCACTGCATGCCGTCGAGCCGGCGCAGATACGGCCGCAGCTCAGCGATGAAGTAATCGTCAAGCATCGATCCGTTGACCGGCGTGAAGAGCTGAGCCATGGTCACCTGCAGCGCCGCTGTTACCTTCTCCAGCGTGGCCAGCGAGGGTGTCATCTGCCCGGACTCAATCCGCGAGAGATAAGACCGTGAAACACCCGAGCGCGCCTGAAGGTTGCTTTGCGTAAGCCCGCGGCGTTCCCGCAGCCGGCGAATCATCCGGCCGATGTTCGCCACCGTATCGCGGTTCAGATAGCGGCGCAGCATTTCTTGCGTCGCCTCGGGCAGCGGTGGTGGCACGGGTGGGCTGATCATCTCGGGCAGCACCGGCTCGGGCAAGTGTACCAAACACCGGCGGCAGAGGTTGTTGCGGGTGCGAAACTGGACTAATCCACAGGCTTTGCAGCGAAGCGTTTCACGCTCAAGCGTCGTTTCGGCCATGCGTCCCCCGAGGTTGTCTCCTGGCCGCAAACGGATGCTGCAAATCTGGAGGAGTCGAATGGCGCGTATTGTGTGTTGTTCGTAACCCCCTGTCAAGCCCCATTTTGCCTCTTGAGGGAATTTTCACCGCTTTGGTGGGTCTCTTTTGACTCTGGTACAATGCCGCTTTTGACGACGAGCGACCCCGGCACGGGCCGCCTGCCGGGCGGAAACGACCATGTACGATCGCGCTGCTGTCTGGGAATTGCTCTGTGAATTCACCAGGAACGAGAATCTGCGCAAGCACGCGCTGGCGGTCGAGGCCTGCCTGCGCGCCTACGCTCGCAAATGGGGAGAAGATGAAAACCTCTGGGGCGTGGTGGGCCTCATCCATGATTTTGATTACGAGCGCTGGCCTGACGCGCCCCATCATCCGGCCGAAGGCTCGAAAATCTTGCGGGAACGCGGCTGGCCGGAAGAAATCATTCGCGCCGTCCAATCACACGCCGATTACATGAATGTGCCGCGGGTGAGCAAGCTCGAGAAAAGCCTCTTTGCTTGCGACGAGCTGGCGGGGTTCATCACGGCCTGCGCGCTGGTGCGGCCGAATAAGAGCATCATGGAGCTGGAGGCCAAGTCGGTGACGAAGCGGTTCAAGGACAAGGCTTTTGCCCGCTCCGTGAACCGCGAGGATATCTTGAAGGGCGCCGAAGAACTGAGCGTGCCCGTCGAGGAGCACGTCGCCTTCTGTATTCAAGCGATGCGCGGGATTGCTGACCAGCTCGGCTTGAAAGGCAATGCCGCCTGTGCTCAAACGGGCGCGGGCGGCTGATTTTTCATGGCCTTCTCCGTTTCTTCCCGCGACCACCCAAAGATACGCGCCAAATCCCGAGCGGCCTTCCCGGGCCGGGATTCGAGGTACTTCGCGGCGATCCTGGCTCGTGCGGTTTCCTTCGGGATTGTTCTTGCCCGCGCCACCTGTTTCGGAAAGGCACGGCACGTCAATTCATACTTCCCCGAGGGCCACGCAGCCGTCTCCTGCTCGGTGCCGAAGTGGACGATGATCAATTTTCTTTGCAGTTCCTCAGCCGCTTTCTTGAAGCGGACGTTTCCACTCTTGCCGGCCAGGCCGCAGGCGTGGCGCAGCTCGAGAACGGCCAGCGGCCCATGCTCGGCCAGCGCTTCCCAGACCGCTCTCGCTGTGGGCGAGATGCGGCCGGCCTCAAAAAAACCTTTGAACTCTCCGGGCGAAGTGGGAGCATGGTGCAGCGCCAGAAAGGAGGGAAGCATCTCGAGCGATATGAACGTGCCGCGCCCGCGAAAATACTTGGCAAAAAAGGCGCGTCGCTGCCTCGGCAACTCGTCTTTCCACGTCCAGCAGCGCTCGATGTCCTCGTTCCACATCGGAATCTTGATGCGGGCGTTGCCGACCACTTCATACAGGCTCGGCATGTCCAGACCTTTTGTCGGAAAAAGCAGGCAGAAGCCAACGCGGTTAACGTAACCGAATGCTTCAGCGGCGGTGCGAACTTTGGCGCGAGCGCTCAATGGGCTGCCCCGAGCATTTTGCGGAAATAGAATAGTGGATTGGGTGGCCGCCTGGAGAGCTGGCGTCTTTTCCGGAGATTCTTTGATGTGCGATGTAGAATCACCCTCCGTCTCAGGAGACCAGCGCCCCTACACCACGATCGTCTCGCGATACTCGCCAAACACGCGTCGAAGAGTATCCGCGATTTCACCGACGGTGGCGTAAGCCTCGACCGCGGCGAGAACGGCGGGCAAGAGATTTTCCTCGGTGAGCGCCCGGCACTCGACCTCGGCAAGAGCGGCCTCGACAGCGGCGGCATCGCGTGATGCACGCAGGCGGCGCAAGCGCTCGACCTGGGCCCGCTCGATCTCCGGATCGATGCGCAGAATTGGGATGGGCTTATCTCCTTCGGTGGTGAAGCGATTCACGCCAACGACCGTCTGTCTCGTGTCTTCAATGGCCCGTTGGTACTCGTAGGCTGCCTGCTGCACTTCGGTTTGAATGTAGCCCGTCTCGATCGCTCGCAGCGTGCCTCCCATCGCTTCCATCCGGTTGAGGTATTCGGCAGCGCGGCGCTCGATCTCATCCGTCAGGGCTTCGATGCAGTAAGAGCCGCCGGCCGGGTCAACGGTGCTGGTAACCCCGCTCTCGTGCCCGATCACCTGTTGCGTGCGAAGAGCGAGCAGAGCCGATTCCTCGGTCGGGAGGGCGAGTGCTTCGTCCAGAGCATTGCCGTGGAGAGATTGGCAACCGCCGAGGACGGCGGCCAGCGCCTGGAGGGTCACGCGGACGACGTTGACATGCGGCTGCTGCGCGGTCAGGGTGGCGCCGGCCGTCTGCGCGTGGAAACGCAGCATCATTGAGCGAGGGTCGCGCGCGCCAAACTCTTCCTTCATGATGTGCGCCCAGAGCCGGCGCGCCGCTCGGAATTTGGCTACCTCTTCCAGAACGTTATTGTGCGCGCTGAAGAAGAAGGAAAGTCGCGGCGCAAAATCATCGATCTCGAGTCCCGCCTCCAGCGCCGCCCGAACGTAAGCCTTCGCGTTTGCCAGCGTGAAGGCAACCTCCTGGACAGCGGTGGAACCGGCCTCGCGGATGTGGTAGCCGGAGATGGAAATCGTGTTCCATTCGGGCAGCGTGTCTTTACACCAGCGGAAGAGATCGGTGACGATCCGCATCGCCGGTTTGGGCGGGAAAATGTAAGTCCCGCGGGCAATGTATTCTTTCAGGATGTCATTCTGCACGGTGCCGGAGAGCTTGAGCAGATCGGCGCCTTGCTTTTTGGCGATGGCAACGTACAGGCACAGCAGGATCGCCGCGGTGGCATTGATGGTCATGGAGGTGGAGACGCGCCCAAGCGGAATGCCTTCGAACAGCGTCTCCATGTCTTCGAGCGAGGCGATCGCCACGCCTACCTTGCCAACCTCGCCGGCGGCCAGGGGATGGTCGCTGTCCAGGCCAATCTGGGTGGGAAGATCAAACGCCACCGAGAGCCCGGTCTGGCCCTGTTCCAGGAGATAGCGGAAGCGACGATTGGATTCTTGAGCGCTGCCGTAGCCGGCATATTGTCGCATGGTCCAGAGCCGGCCGCGATACATCGTGGGATAGACCCCGCGAGTGAAGGGAAAGACTCCGGGCTCGCCGAGCTTCTCACCCGGATCGAAATCACCTCGATTGGCAGGCGCATAGCACCGGGCGACTTCAATGTGCGAGGTGGTCTCGAACTTTTGCTCTTGCTCGGACGGTTTCTTTTCAACCTTGCTTGGTTTGTTCACTTTACCCGCCGGGCGCTGCGAAACGAAGAAATCGCAAAAATCAGCATCATCAAGGAAAATGCCGCGCTCAACCCGAAGCGAAGCCAGTGGTAGGCCTCTTGAGAGGAGTGCCGCCATTCGCGGATGGCGGCTGCGCCGCCCATAAACGCCAGGACCAGGAAAAGCGCTCCGGTGATCTCGTGGAACAAGGCGCGCGCCACGCGCCAGAGCGATCGCGCCACGCCCCAGCCCGCGCCAAGCGCAGCGTTGAAAATCCGGCTCATGGCGGCCATGCCGGCTATCTTAGTGGCTCGCGCCGGCAGGCGCAAGCCGGGTGAGTCGCGCCTGGTGCCCGGCCCTGTTGAACCACGCCGCGCCATGAGGGAACAAGCAAGCCGGCGGGAGAGGCAACGATGACAAATCCCGTCACCTCGACAGACCATTGACCCATTGCCTGTAACTGGCCCCCCAAGATTGGTACTCCCGGTTCCTTGACACTGCGGGAAGTCGGCACGTAGAATGTCGCTTGGTGGGACGCGACGGGGGGAGGAGACACTTGCGGCTCGATGATCGCCTGAGGCAACTTCTCCGCGAACTGGGTAAGGCCATCAACGAATCGGTGTCCGATTCTGACCAAGTCGCTGATGTAATCGGTACCATCCGCGCGTCCGGCTACGACATTTTCCTGGTCCTCGACGCCACCATTGGCTTGAGCAAGCGCCCCGAAGATGCCTCCCTCGTCATCACCAGCCAGGATAAACGCTTCCTCAAGCGCCTTCACATTCGTCTCGACGATGAAGGTCAAGCGACCGTAGATGCCGACGCCGAACCCCGCCAGAGGCGGGGCGATGGAATCACCTCCCAGGACATGAAGTTTCTGCGTTCGCTCAAGATCAGCCTCGATGAAGACGCAAAATAGGCTTTCCGCCGCCTGGCGGCTGGCGCAAATCGCGCTTGCTGCCGCAATTTTCTTGGGCCTTCCCCAACTACAGTTGGCGCAACAGCCGCCTCCTATCAAGCTGAAGACTCCCAAGACGAAGCTCGAAGTATTTCGCGGCACTGTTTTGAGCATGACTCGCGCCGCCATCATGGTGCAGGGCAAGGACAATCCCTACGCCGTGCGCACCTTCACCTACGATCCCAGGCTGTTGCCGAAGGTTGAGAAAATCCTGGACCGCGGCGGCTACCAGCACGGCGACAGAGTCAGCGTGGAATTCCTTCCGGGAACGGACACGGCTGTCAAGATTCGCGGAAAGCCTTCGAGACCTATCTAGCCTCTTCTTTCCCGCCTCAATCGGCTTTTCGATGGAGTTTGTAGCGCCGGTGGCGATGATCTTTGTCACCCGGGGCATTGCGCGTAGTGCTATTCGTAGCGCAAGGCTTCAACCGGGTCGAGGCCGGCGGCTTTCACCGCCGGATACACGCCGAAGAAAAGCCCCACGCTTACCGCGAGCATCACGCCCGCCGCAACCGCCCAGGCCGGCACCACCGACGGCAACTTGGGCGCGAGGGCGTTGATGAGGAGGCTGAGGCTGATGCCGACGAGGATGCCGATGACCCCGCCTATCCCGGTCAGCGTCATCGCCTCGGTGAGGAACTGCCAGGTTACGTCACGCTTGCGGGCGCCGATGGCCTTGCGCACGCCAATTTCGCGGGTGCGTTCGGTCACCGAGACGAGCATGATGTTCATCACCCCCACTCCGCCCACGAGCAGGCCGATGGAACTGATGACCACCATGGCCAGGGCGATGGCTCCGGTAATATCCTTGAATTGCTCGACGATCTGTTCGGCGCTGGAGATGCCAAAGTTGTCCGGCTTGTTGTAGGGCACGTTGCGGCGCCGGCGCAGGAGCGTCCGGATTTCATCTTCGGCGTCGCCCATCTTACCCGGATAGGCCTCCGCGCCGATGAAATGGTCGTCGGCACCGGGGTTGTTCTTGCGATAGGTGAGGTAGGGCACCAACACCTGCTTATCGGCTGACTCGTCGCGGAAGAACTGTCCCTTGCGCTTCTCGAGCACGCCGACCACCTGATAGGGCACGCCATTGACCAGAATGGTTTTCCCCAGCGCGTCTTGGTTCAAGAAAAAGGCCTCGCCGATGTCGTGGCCGATCACTGCCACGCTCGCGCGGTGCAAGTTTTCCGCATCGGTGAAGAAGCGGCCTTGGGCGATGCGCGCGTTGAGGACGTCCTGATAGACGGGCAGCGTGCCGGTATGCTCGACCTGGAAAACCTCGTGACCCTTGTAGCGCACATTGTCCACGTGTGGCGGCTGCATGCCGAAACGATAGAAGGCTTCGGCCACCGCCCGCTTCACCGAAGGGCAGGATTCGGCAATCGCCTCCATGTCCTCGAGCGTAAGCGGCTTGCGCATCCGCTCCTCGTTGCTCAACCGACCAATGTGAATTCCGGGACTGAATTTGTAGATGAACAGCGTGTTGGTGCCGTAGTCTTCGAGGTAGTCGGCGACGTCCCTGCGCAGGCCCTCGATGATGGAGCTGACCGTGATGACGGTGGCAGTGCCGACGATGACGCCGAGCAGGGTAAGGAAGGAGCGCAACTTGTGGCTGCGCAACGTGTCGAGCGCCATGCGCACATTTTCAGCAACGGGCAAGGGCATGCTATCCCTCAAACCGCAACGCTTCGATCGGGTCGAGCCGCGCCGCCTTTCGCGCCGGATAGATGCCGAAGAACAGGCCAACGCTGGTGGATACAAACAACGCCAGAAATACCGCCGCCACCGGCACCGCCGTCGGAACCGACGTCGTCATGGCCACCAGCCACGAGATCATATATGCCAGCGTCACCCCGATCGCGCCCCCCACTGCCGACAGCACCGCAGACTCCACCAGAAACTGGAGCAGGATGTCCCGCTTGCGCGCGCCCACCGATTTGCGGATTCCGATTTCCCGGGTGCGCTCGGTGACGCTGGCCAGCATGATGTTCATGATGACGATGCCGCCCACCACCAGGAAGATGGAGACCACGCCGACGGTGGTGCGAGCGATGGCGTCGGTCAGTTGATGCCACAGGTCCATCACCGAGGCGGAGGCAATGATGCCGAAGCTGTCCGGCTCGTTCGGCTTCAGGTGGCGCCGGCCGCGCATGATCCATCGAGCCTCGTCTTGCGTCTTGGACATGATCTCCGGGCCCCGGCTCTGGACGTTGATGGTGAGGCTCCGGTTGGTGCCGTAGATCTTCAGGAAGGTTTGAATGGGGATGTAAACGAAATTGTCCTGGGACTGGCCGAACACAGTGCCGATGCGCCTGGCAAGCCCGACAATCAGAAAGGGTCGGCTGTCCACCAGGATGGTCTTGCCGAGCGGGTCCACACCGGGGAACAGGCGCTCGGCTACCTCGGCCCCGATGACCGCGGTCATGGCGCGATGCCGGTCGTCGCTATCGCTGACATAGCGCCCGGCGGCAACCTCTTCCACATCCATCTCGGCGATGTTGGCGGTGACCCCGCGAATGTTGACGTCGGCCAGGTCACGGGTGCCATAGCGAGCGCCGCCGTAAAGGCGAACCTCCAGGCCGACGGCCTGAGCCAGCCGCATGCCGTCACGTACCGCTTCGTAGTCCTCCCAGTTGATGTTGCGGTTGCGCCGGGCGGCTTTGAAAAATTCCTCAGCGTCGGTAAGGATGGGAAAGCGGGTGATCAAGAAGACGTTCGACCCCATGTTGGCCACCCGGTCGGCGATGTAGCGGTTCATCCCCTCGATGACTGAAATCACCGCAATCAACGTGGTCACCGAGATGATCACCCCGAGCAGCGTCAGGAACGACCGCAGCTTGTGCGCCCGGAGCGCTTCCAGCGCAATGGTCACCGGCTCGCGTAAGGCCAGTCGCGGACGCACCTGCTCCCTCCTGCTGCAATCAACGTATCGAACCCCGGGAAAGTTTCTATCTTGCATGAAAAAGGGGAGCTTGAACACAAGGTCGAAGCAGCCTGCCACGCTTGACACCTGTAGGGTCAGGTCATACGATACGGGGCAGGCTGCTGGAGGTGTGCCGTGATACGTCAACCTGCCGTAGCCGGCCGTTTCTACCCCGCTGACCCCGAAAAACTGATACACGACCTGGATCGCTTTCTCGTTGCCAGCGCCGAGAGGACGCGGGCTCTTGGCTGTGTGGTGCCCCACGCCGGCTACCTCTATTCCGGTCATGTGGCGGGCGCCGTCTTTGCCCGCATGCAGCCGGTGGAACGCTACATCATCCTTTGCCCGAATCATACCGGGTTGGGCGAATCGCTGGCGATCATGTCCTCCGGAGCGTGGCAGACCCCGCTCGGGGATGTGCCGGCCGACCCTGAACTGGCTGCCGAGCTGAAGAAGGCTTGCCATCTGCTTGCCGAAGACGAAGCTGCTCACCGGTTGGAGCATTCGCTGGAAGTACAATTGCCTTTTCTCCAGCGCCTGCACAGGCAATTCCATTTTGTTCCGATTGCCGTAGGCGTGAGCCGTTTTGCGCCGCTGGAAGCGCTGGGCGAGGCCATTGGGCGGGTGCTTGCGGCATCCAAGGTTCCGACCGTCGTGGTTGCATCCTCGGACATGAATCATTACGAGAGCGACTCGGTCACGCGGGTGAAAGACCGCAAGGCGCTCGACCAGATTTTGGCTCTCAACCCGAGAGGGCTTTACGACACCGTTCGGAGCGAGGGCATCACGATGTGCGGCTACGGCCCGGCAACGGTCATGCTCACGGCAGCCTGCCATCTGGGTGCCACCACCGCCGAGCTGGTCCGCTATGCCACCAGCGGCGACGTCACCGGCGAGCGCGATGAAGTGGTGGGCTATGCCGGGGTCGTTGTTTCCTGACGCGCTGGCTTTTCTTCCAGGCATCCAACAGCAGGGGTGAGTCGAAGCTGCGTCGGGAGCATCTACCTATCCAGGAACGGGCATGCCGATTCGTCTTGTCCATCTCTCCGGCAGCCATCGCGGGCGTGCGGTCACGCTGAAAGAGCGCAAATTCTCGCTGGGCAGTTCCCGGAAGTCCCGCGTCCGCTTTTCCACCCGGCTTGACGCCCCTGTCAAACCCCACCACGCCGACATTGAATTCGTGGACTGCGAATATCTGCTCCGCGACCGGAGCGCCGGCCAAAGTTTTTTGAATGACCAGCAGGTCGAAGAGATTTTCCTTCGTGAAGGCGACATGATCGAGCTGGGGATGGGCGGGCCGCGGCTCCGGGTTCACATCCTCCCCGATGGCCACTGTATCCCCCTGCGCGAGATCATGCGCGACACCGCCGCGCGTTCCACGATGGTTTCCGGCGGCCGCCTGCGGCGCGGCTGGTTTGCGGCGCGCGATTTCACCGAACATTTCTTCCGCTTTGCCTCGCGCCGGCAGCGCTGGAGCGTCCAGGGAGCCATGCTCGTTGTCATTCTGGTTCTGCTGGTGGCGGGCGTGCGTGGATTCTTTGTCCGGCGCAGCCTGGAGAGACAGTTCAGCAACCTGATCGTTCAGGTGCGCGCCGAGCGCACGCGGCAGCAGGCGCTGATGGAGTCGGTGGAACGTGAGCGGCAAGAGTGGATGGCCACAGCGCAAAAGGAGCGCCGGCAATTCCAGCAGCAACACGAGCAACTGCTGGCCAGTCACGAGCGCCTGAAACAGGAACTCGAAGGCGCTCGAGCAGCCGGAAGCCGCAAGCCATCGGAGCTGGCGCGTCTGGAAGCGCAGTTACGAAGCACTCGCGGCGCCATCGCTCGGCTGGAGGAGGAACGGACAGCGCGTTCCATGATCATCCAGCGCTATTCCCACAGCGTTTGTCTGATTGCCGGGCGATTCCATTTCGTCGATTCGAACAACGCGCCGCTGCGCTTTGCCGGGCTGGACAGTTCAGGCCAACCTTTGCGCGACGCCCAGGGGAACGTCGTTTTTTCCGTGGAGGGCACCGGGCCGGTCTTCAGTATCACCTATTCGGGAACGGGCTTTCTGGTGAGCAGCAAGGGACACATCCTGACGAATCGCCACGTGGCGGAGCCCTGGTGGCAGGACGACGACGCGGCCCGTTTCCGCAGCCTTGGTTTTGAGCCCAGGCTCACCCGTTTTGTGGCGATTTTCCCGGACGTGGGGGAGATGTTGGATTTGCAAACGGCGCGAGTTTCCGTTCAGTCCGACGTGGCTGTGGTCCGCCTGGAGATGGAGAAAGCGCCCCCTTCTCTCAAGCAGCTTTCCCCGGTGCCGCTTGAGCTGGATGAAAAGGCGACGGCAGCCGGCGATCCGGTCATCTTGCTTGGTTTTCCCACCGGGCTGGACGCCGTGCTGGCCAAGTTGGATCTCGAAATGGCGCGGGAGGTGGTTCGCTCGAATAACGAAGATCCTTTTCGTATTGCCGCTGATCTGGCGCGGCGGAAGATGCTCCGGCCGTCCACCACCCAGGGGCACTTGGGGGACGTTCTGCCCAACAAGCTTGTTTATGATGCACTCACCACATCGGGGGGAAGCGGCGGGCCGCTGTTCAATCTCCGGGGACATGTGGTCGGCATCAACTTCGCCATCCTCGAGCAATTCAGCGGCACCAACTTTGGCGTGCCAATTCGCTTTGCCCTTGAACTCTTGCATGAAGCCGGTGTCACCCGCGCGAGCTTGGCAGAAGCACGCCCGCTCCATTAGCGCCTCCGACCCGATCGGCTTTCTCCACTCCGTTGGCGGCTTTATTCGGGCTGAGGTGCACCAACCTCTGGCCGGTTTCCACCAGTCGTCGGCAGGTGTAAGCCCCAAAAGGTGGTACTGTACCTGCCCGAATGCTTCAGCAGTCCGACTAATTGCTACGCGGGCGCAGTCCGATTTCCTTTGCTTACAACAAATCACAAATTATGGACAGCCCGGAGAGTGATTTGCTCATCCAATAAAGTGGAAGACAGGAAAATGGTGAGCAGAGCCCAACTCGAACGGTTCACCGAGAGCATCCACCGCGAACGGAAACCAGAAATGGCCGGACTGACCGGATTCCACTTGGAACCGGATGGGAGCATGCTCCTTGAGTTTGACCTCGCGCAGGCCCGGCTTCAGCTTGACTCAGAAGCGCAGCTCAAGGACGGAGAGGCAGCCCCGACGGCTCTAGTAGCCCTTTGCCACGCTACCTCACTGGTGCTTCCCACCTCCCCGCACGCTCGTTAACACGCCTGCCCGGCCACTTACTTTGGCGTGGCCTGCCGCAGGCAAAAAAGTTCTCCGGCAGCGCAATGCCTCTCTACCGAGCGCCCTGTCGCGGCGAGTTTCTGCGCCTGATGAGTGGGAGCATTACTCGTGTGGTCGCGGTGGCGACGAAGGCCGGGGTGTTCCACCCGGAGAAGCCGGCCGCGAAGCCGGCGGAGGGGAAGGCCGGGGCGAAGCCTGCGGTTCACCCGAAGGTCGCGGTGACGCCGATGGCCTGCCTGAATCGGGCGAGCTCCCACCGCGGCCGCGCATCTCGCCTCGATCAAAGTCTCCCTGGCCCCGCATTCGAGGCATTGCCTCTTGCGAGGGCGGCATCTTCACGCCGCTCCTGCGCTCCTCGACTGCTTTGAGCAGGCCGGGCGCCATGACTGAGCCGGGGGCTCGCTCCCGGGCAGACTCGCGGGCTCGAGTGAGATCGGATTCGCGCGCCTCTGGATTGGCGATGAACCGCCGCTCCCGCGGGTCAAAGACAAATCGTCCCGAGGCTTCGGGACTTGCTGAAGGGTGCTGACCGGCCGTCCGCGCAGCCGTTTGCCTGGCCGCTGACTCGATCGCCAGTCGGCGCATCTCCGGAGTTTGCGCCAGCCGGTCCATGAAGGTCGCGCGCATCACATCTATTCCCTCAACATCGGCGATGCGCTTGTTCGGCCCGCCGGTCGCTACCCCCTCGGGAGTATTGATGACGGTGCCCGGCGGCAAGCCTCCCGCCGGGGCTGCGGCAGTTGGGGGCTGCCTTGCCGGTTGCCTAGGCGCCCAACCAACATAGTTTCCACAATTGATCCAATTAACCGGCCCCGGTGAAAACCAACCAAAATACCCCGGCACCCAGGCCCAGCCATAGGGTGTCAGCAGCCAGCGGCCATAGTGATAGGGCAGCCAGCCCCAAGGCTCGTAAGAAACCCAGGTGTAACCCAAGCCAGGCACCGAGTCCCAGAAGCCGTTGAAAAAGGGCGACCAACCGGCTGCCGCATACGGCTGCCAAACATAACCGTATCCCGGATAGGAGAACCACAGGCCCCAGGCATCGAGCGAGCTTGCCCCGTAGGTCAGGCGAGCGGGAAGGTAGCTGCGACTCTCCGCGATCTCGATCGTCTCCTGGCGCCGGCCGCTCCAGCGATCCCATTCGTCCGGTGCGGGGGCTTGCGCCATTTCAATGGCCCCGGTCTCTTCCGCGCGAATCACCGCCGACTTGCCCTTGGCCAGGATGACCGCACTCCCGCGGGCATCCAGTGCTACTTTTCCCTGCCGCACGATCACTGCCGACTCGTTTCTGTAAACATCCAGACGAAATTGGGCTCGTTTGGAAACGGAGAGTTGAACCTGGGGCGTGGTCACCTGGAAGCCGTCGGCCTTGCCCAACTTGACGTAAAAAGTCGCCGTGCCTTTTTCAAGAGCAAGATGAGTCACCCGCCCGCCGTTCCCGCGCAACCCGAGTTCCGTCATGGCCAGGCGAGAATTTTGCGCCAGGCGAACGATGGCATCGCTTTCGAGTTCAACCTCAGCGATGCCCTCCGCCGTGGCCAGCGTGGCGCTGTGTCCCACCGGATCGTTCAGGACGGCCTTCCGGCCATCGCTTTCGCCCGCGCGGGTCAGGAAGACCTGGCCCTCCACCAGGCTCAGCCGGATGATGCGGACATGGCTGTAGCCTTCCTCCTCAGCCGGCTGCGCCGAGGCGTAGGGACAAATGGAAAGCGCAAGAAGGACGAAAAGCATGCTCCCCACGAAGGAGTTCCGGGCCATCGAGACCTCCCCGGGGCAAAAGGCCCCTTTTCAAACGGATGCCAAAACCACTCTAAGGTTTGCTTGCATTGTAGTCCAGTTGGAGCAGGCTGGCCAGCGCCCGCGCCCTCTTGCGGGCGATATCCACGTAACTCGCGTCTGCTCCGATTTCGAGGAGCAGCGGGACGAAGGGGGCGGCATCGGCAATGCGCTGGTTGCGGAGGTCAACCTCAAACTGCCGGAGGGCATCAACGAGCCCCAGCCGATCGTGCTTCATGGCGTGCTGGATTTGTTCGAGATCGAGCTGTTGTCGGGTGAGCACTTCAAAGATTTCGGCGAGTTGAGTTGCTGTCGGGTTGCTCGTGTAGTTGAAGGAGGTCTCGTAGTCTTCTTCGCCACGCTGATAGCGGAAGCTCTTTTTCCCAAGGTTGGCTATCTTTCGGTGCCAGTCAAGGGACACGCCTCGGAAATTCTGCAACCGGGAGGAAAGATCGAAAATTCTCCGAGTCAGATGCATGGGCAGGCGAAAGACCCGGGGCCGCGCCTCTTCCGCCATGCGGCGAACTTCATATTGTCCCGCGCCGTCTTCTCGGACCTCGATCCAGACATACTCGGGCGAGCTGCCCGGAAAAAGTTTGGAGTAGGTAATGGTGGCGGGAGACTGCGGGGTCTCGTCTGACTGCGTCACGCCCGCATCGGGCGCTCGGGCGGCGGTCACTCCCAGGGAAAGAACCAAAAGCCAGAGATAGGAACGCGTCATATCTTGCCTGATGCCGGATGACTACCGCGAGCCCCGATTGGATCGGGGCGAGCCCTCCGCCGCGACGGAGGCGGCAATTTTTTTGTGGGTCGAGGCCGTATGCAAATGACAGAGGGCCACCGCGAGGGCGTCGGCGGCGTCATCCGGCTCAGGAATCACTTCGAGCTGCAAAAGTTGCCTCACCATCCGCTGCACCTGGCATTTCTCCGCCCGGCCGTAGCCGACGACCCCTCTCTTCACCTCAAGCGCTGAATACTCGCTGACAGGCAAGCCGGTCTCGGCGGCGGCCAGCAACGCCACCCCCCGCACCTGAGCCAGCTTCAGCGCGCTGCGCACATTGACGGCGCTGAAAACCGCTTCAATGGCCATAGCCTCGGGCGCAAACCTCTCCGCCAGGGTTTTCAATTCGCGGTGAATCTTTTGAAGCCGCTGTGGCAACTCCCAGGAAGGACTGGTGCGGATGGCACCGTAGGCCAGCATCCGGCAGCGGCCGCCCGCCAGCTCGACAATGCCGTAGCCGGTGCTCGCCGTGCCGCAATCGACGCCCAGAACCCGCATCCGCCGTCCCGAAGCCTCGGGAGGCCATTCGCCCCGATAGGAGTGCCCGGCTTCAGCCCGTCATGCATCCCGGGATGAATCCCGGAACTCCTGTCGTAGCCCCTCACATCGGGGCGACCGCCTCCTGGATTTCTTTCTCGCTGATGTCGAAGTTGGCGTAAACGTGCTGGACGTCCTCGTGGTCTTCCAACTCTTCCATCAACTTCAACATGTGGTGCGCCTGGGAACCTTCCAGGTGCACGTAGTTCGCCGGCAGCATGGAGATTTCGGCTACCGCCGGGCTGCATTGATTGGCGACGAGCGCGTTACGCACCGGTTCAAAACTCTCCGGCGGGCTAATCACTTCCCAACTCGAACCATCGTCGCGGAGGTCTTCTGCGCCGGCGTCGAGCACAATGCCCATCAGCTTTTCTTCGGAAGCCTTTTCCTTGGGCACAACCAGATAGCCTTTTTGAGAGAAGAGCCGCGCCACCGAGCCCGGCTCTCCCATCTTGCCGCCAAAGCGGGTGAAGATGTGGCGAATTTCGTTGACGGTGCGGTTGCGGTTGTCGGTGGTGGCCTGAACAATCATGGCCACCCCGCCGGGCCCGTAGCCCTCGAAGTGCACTTCCTCGATCGCCGCCCCTTCAAGCTGGCCGGTGCCGCGCAAGATGGCGCGCTTGATATTGTCCTGAGGCATATTTTCCTGGCGAGCTCCCAGGATGGCTGTGCGCAGCCGCGGATTGGAGTCCGGGTCGCCGCCGCCAATGCGCGCCGCAATGCTGATTTCTTTGATCAGCTTGGTGAACACCTGGCCGCGACGCGCGTCAGCCGCGCCCTTCTTGTGCTTGATGGTTGCCCATTTCGAATGGCCGGACATAATA
>DATBWB010000006.1 GCA_036514995.1 Candidatus Acidiferrales bacterium | reverse complement strand
TTCCAACAAGTCAGTGAAGATCAGCACCAGCATCAGGGAGAAGAAAAGCAGGTTTTTGACCAGCAACCAGCTCAGCCCGTAGGACCAGTAGCCAAGCAGAAACAGGATGCCAGCCGCCAGCTCCACCGCCGGGTAGAGAGGCGAAATGCGCGCGCCGCATTTTCGACAACGCCCGCGCAGGAGCAGATAACTCAGGAGCGGAATATTATCCCAGGCCCTGATGACGGCGCCGCAAGCGCGGCAGTGCGAGCCCGGGCGGACGATCGAGCGGCCCTGGGGAAGGCGGCGAATGCAAACGTTCAAGAAACTCCCGATGACCAGCCCGAAGACGAAGCAGAAAGCTGCGATCAAGCGCTTTGCCTGTCCCTCCCGACCAGTGCCGCGTAGAGCGCGGCTGTTTCCCGCACCATTATAGCAGAGGTGAACCGGGCCTCGACCGTGCGGCGAGATTCCTTGCTGAGTTGCGCGCGCCATCGAGCATCCTCGGCGAGCCGCTCGATGCCGCGAGCCAGCTCGGCGGGCGAACGATCGGCCACCAGCAGGCCGTCCACGCCGTCGCGGATGACTTCGGGATTGGCCTCAAGGTTGGGCGCAACCACCGGCAGCCCGTGGGCCATGGCGGCTAGCATCGCCGTGCCCAGCCCTTCATTCTTGGCCGGGAAGGCAAAGACATCACTGGCTTGATAGACCGGGGAAGGATCGGGGAGTTGCCCCAGCAGGCGGACGACCCGCTCGAGGCCCCAGCGGCTCACCTGCCTTTGGAGGTGGCGAGCGAGAGGCCCGGAGCCGGCCAGGAGGAGAACGATGCGGCGGCGCTTGGCAATTTCTGAGATGGCCTCAACCAGGCGATGCTGGCCCTTGTCCCGGAACAGGTGCCCCACGCAACTCACGACGAACGTCTCCTCGGGCACGCCAAGCGCCCGGCGAGCGCTCGCTCGCCGAGCATCAGTTGTTTCGGGTGGAACCTCGACCCCATCGTAGATGACCTGAATTTTTTGCGCGGCAACGCCGCTTGCCAGAAGTTGCCGGCGCACCCAGCCGGACACAGCGACATAGTGCTCCGCTCCGTGCCGATACTTGAGACGCGAGAAAAGGTTTTCGGGAAGGGTGTAGCATACTCGCCGGCTGACGACTCGCGGGACCTCCCGGGGGCGCCCTGCCAGCCACGCCGCTGTATGCGAGCGTCCGTCGTGGGCATGGACGAGGTCAAAGCCGGCCTGGAGAGAGCGGCGCAGGGCGGCCGCCGCCCTCCAACCCGCCAGTCCAGGTTCGACTCCGAGGACGGGGATGCGCGCGTTCTGCGCCTTCTCTTCGAGAGGGCTGCCTTTCCGGGCCAGCAGCGAAACCTGGTGGCCCGCCTCGGCAAGCCCCTTGATCAGGGCGAAAGCTTGCTGCTGCCCGCCACGCCACCCGCGACCCAGATCCATGTGGAGTATTTTCACGGCGTCGGCCGGGCGACCCATCGAGCCGCCCGGCTGCGGGCAGCATAACCAATCCTTGCGCCGTCTTGCAATTCTCGACTGCCATGCTAATCTTTCTCGTTTGCAAGTGGCGCCTCTTCCATGAAGATCACCGCCCGCATCAACACGCTCAACGAGGAACACAACATCGTTGCCGCGCTCGAATCGCTTGCCTGGGCCGATGAGATTATGGTCGTGGATTCGTGGAGCAAGGATCGCACCGCCGAACTGGCCAGGAAGCACGGCGCCAAAGTCTATCAGCACGACTTTCTTTCTCACGGCGAGCAGCACAACTACGCCGATACGCTGGCCAGCCATGATTGGGTGTTCGTTCTGGACGCTGACGAGCGCGTCACCCCGGAATTGCGCGCCTCGATTGAGAAAATTCGCCGGGAAGGACCGAAGTCTTCCGGTTACCGGTTTGCCCGCCGCGCTCGCTTCATGGGTCGTTGGATCGGGCATTGTGGATGGTATCCCGATTACCAGACGCGACTCTACGACCGGCGCGCCACCCAATGGGGCGGTGATCCGCCACACGAGGAGCCCAAGGTGGACGGGCCCGTCGAGATCATTGCCGGGGAATTGCTCCACTTTACGAAGCGAAGCCTGAAAGAGAGCCTGGACACTTTGAACTATTTCACCACACTGGCATCGCAGGACCGTTTCCGCCGCGGGAGGCCGGCGGCGTCCTACTTCAAGCTCTTGCTCGCGCCGCCGGTCATTTTTTTGCGGTCGTATGTGTGGAAGCGGGGCTTCCTGGATGGATTGCCGGGGCTGGTGATTTCGTGGCTTGCCGCCTTCTACGTTTTCGCGCGGGAGGCAAAATTGCGCGAACACCACCTGATGGAAGCCCGGTCGCCCAACGTTTCTGAGAAAACCAGGTAGCGGCTTTAGGCGGGCACTGCCTGTTAGGGCTGCCGGGTGTTGGGAAAACCGCCGTGCCGGCCTGAAGCTGCTGCTACACGGAAGGCTGAGAAGCGATCAGACCTGTTATGGCTTGGCTGGAACAAAGAATCCTTCGGCGCGAAAAT
>DATBWB010000005.1 GCA_036514995.1 Candidatus Acidiferrales bacterium | reverse complement strand
GTCACCGCTGTTCCGGCACCGTGGCCATGCTTGAGCCAGTCCGGCTAACTATTAAGTCTACTGCGCCGGTTCCTGCAGTATATCTTCGCAAAGCGGGCCTAACCCTCAAGATCAAAAATCTCCTGCAATTATCGTCGGTTGGCTGGACTACGTCAAGTCTCCTCGTGCCGACAAACATTCCAGAGCTCGCAGTCTATCCCGATATCAGCCCGCAGTATATTCAGGTTTCAGTGGAAGGCTCGGCTGAGGGCGTTAGTGAGGTCTGGGGAGAGCTGCCGACCTACCGCGTGCCTGGATGAAATCCTCCAGGGCCTGGCATGCCTGTTCGGTTCCATCTTCTGTTCGGACGATCCGACCCACCTCATCAGCACGAGTTGAATAGCGCGGCGTCCTCAGCAGCGCCCGCAAATGTTCGACCACCCGCGAGGCGGTGTAATGCCTGGGATGAGGGAAGCGCTCCTGGCGCGGGGCCCTTCAGGCATGCTCATTTGATCTTGTGGCCGTAGAGGTGGCGATCGTGGTCTCGCGAGATGGAATGCCGCCTGGTCCCACCGATCTCTGGTTTGCCGACCTCCTGTGCCGCTCGGAGGAGCGTGTCCCCACTGCCCAGCCGCCGCCGCTCCTTTGGCGGTGTCAGCCGCCTCTTCCTGCGACGGTGCCGGAACAGCACCTCTGGCCCACCTTCGACAAGGACCGTCAGGGGCATGGCGGTCACGCGGTCGGCAAGCGGATATGATGCCTTGCCGGGATACAGCACTGTGAGGTGATCGAGCCGCAGATCGTGAAGGGCAATGCGCATTGACGGGGTGAGAGTCGGCGCGTCTGCGCGCTTGACTTCGACGCCGAGACGCCGCCCCCCCTTGAAGAGGAGGAGATCCAGTTCGGCCCCGGTATGGGTGGCCCAGAAGTGGGCCTCGTCCGGTTGCACGGCCTTGAGCGTTTCCTCTATGGCATAGCCTTCCCACGATGCGCCGCATTTTGGGTGCGCCAATAACTCCTTTTCCGTCCTGATTCCGAGAAGCTGGTGCAACAGGCCGCTGTCCCGAAGATAGACCTTCGGCGCTTTGATCTGGCGCTTCTTGAGGTTTTCATGCCAGGGTTGCAGTTGCCGAACCATGAACAATCCCGTCAGCATATCGAGGTAACGCCTCACGGTCGGTTCGCTGACCCCAAGCGACCTTGCCAGCTCGGTGGCGTTCCAGCGTTGGCCGTGGTAGTGCGCAAGCATGGTCCAAAACCGCAGTAACGTCGGGGCCGGGATGGTGACGCCAAGCTGCGGCAGGTCGCGCTCAAGAAATGTCTGAATGAATTGCCGGCGCCAGGCCAGGCTGTCCGCATGCGAGCGGGCGAGATATGACAGCGGAAAACCGCCCCGCAGCCAATGGCGATCAAGCGCCTTGGTTCCGACCTCAGAGAGGCTAAAGCCGGAAAGTGGGATCGTCTCCAGCCTTCCGGCAAGCGATTCGGAAGACTGACGGAGCAGCTCAGGCGAGGCGCTGCCAAGGATGAGAAACCGGGCAGGCAAGGGCTTTCTGTCAGCCAGCACCCGAAGGGCCGGAAAGAGATCGGGCCGGCGCTGCACCTCGTCAATCACCACCACACGGGTGAGCCCCCCGAAGGCGGTCATCGGCTCGGCAAGCCGCGCCAAGCTCGCCGGGTCTTCAAGGTCGAAATAATTGACCGAATCCGCGGGGACGATTTGCCGCGCAAGCGTGGTCTTGCCACACTGGCGTGGCCCAATGAGCGCCACCACGCGGCTGCGCGAAAGCGCACGCCGGATTTGCGAGAGGGACTGAGGCCGCTTGATCATGCGAGGATTGTACCATGAAAATCGAACAGTCAATATTACTTTTTCATGGTATCTGCCGAAGCCCTTCCGACAATACGAGACCAACCCTTAGATGACAGCGAGACCCGGGCCTTGGAGGTTGGAGAGGAGGGCGCAGAGGGCGAAAGTATATGGGGTGGGGAGAAGGAACGGTTGAGCGGCAGAACAGGGTGACTAAGGGGGGCAAACCTCACGGCGACCTATTTTGCGAGATCCGGAAACGTGGCCTTTGATTTCCAG
>DATBWB010000004.1 GCA_036514995.1 Candidatus Acidiferrales bacterium | reverse complement strand
GGGCCGAGATTGCCCGCCAGCGCGTGCAGATTTTCAAGCCGCTCATTGACCAGCGCTATTCCCAGGCCGAAATCGTCTCCCACAGCGACCTTCGCATTGCTTCCGATCTGGTCACCTCGGCGGTCGAAATTCTGGAGCGGGTGGACCCCAGGACCGAGGTGATCGGGATTGATGAAGGGCAGTTCCTGGGCGACGAGCTGGTGGACATATGCCAGAAGCTGGCGAACATGGGCAAGCGGGTAATTGTCGCCGGCCTCGATACCGACTTCATGGGCCGGCCCTTCGCCCCTATCCCGCACCTGCTCTCCATCGCCGAGGAGATCACGAAGTTGTTGGCGATTTGTGTCCGCTGCGGCAACCCGGCCAAGCACACCCAGCGATTGATCGGCTCGGAGGAATTGATCGTGGTCGGCGCTCAGGACAAGTATGAAGCGCGCTGCCGGCGTTGCTTTGAGCCCCGCCCAGGCGGACTGGCTCACGCCAGGGCCGAAAAGGACAAGGAAAGCAAGCACCCTGCCTGAGGCGGGACAAGGAGCCGCTTGCCCGGCAAGGCTCGTTGGCGGGCTGAGCCGTTTCTTTCCCGCGATCTTCGCCCGCCTCGATAGAATGGGGGCTGGTGAGGAGATGAATCTGAGTCTGACGGCATCGGCGCCGACGCGCATTGACCTGGCCGGCGGCACGCTGGACATTTGGCCGCTCTACTTGTTTCACGAGGGCGCGCTGACCGTGAACGTGGCGATTGACCGCTACGCTCATTGCTCGCTTTCGCCGCGTGCCGACGGCAAAGTTGTTTTTATTTCTCGCGATATCCGCCGGCGCGAAGAATTCGCTTCCTTTGGCGCCTTTCTCCGCGCGCGGCGCTATCGCCTCCCGCTGCCGGCGCGGCTGGTGCGTTTCTTCGACCCGCAAGGCTCGCCGGCTGCCCGGCGCGGGTCCTTCCGCGGTTTCACGCTGACCACCGATTCGCTTGCCCCGGCGGGCGCGGGCCTTGCCGGTTCGAGCGCGCTGAATATTGCCCTTTGCGCTCTGCTGAACACGCTCGCGCGCGCCCGGTACACCGCCGAGCAGCGCATCACCATCGCCCGCAACGTCGAAGCGCAGGTTATCCGCGTGCCGACGGGCGAGCAGGACTACTACCCCGCCACCTTCGGCGGCGCGCACGCGATCCATTTCGGGCCGGCCGGAACTCGTCGTGAAGCGTTGCCTCTCGATGCCGTCGAATTCGATCGTCGCTTTGTGCTTTGCTACACCGGCAGGCCGCGCCAGTCCGGCATCAACAATTGGGAGGTGATGAAGGCTCATCTCAACGGCGACCGGCGGGTGCGCAGAAATTTCGATCAGCTTGCCGAAATTGCCGGAGCAATGCGCTCGGCGCTCCTGGCTCGCAACTGGAACCTTGTGGCCGAGCTCGTGCGTAAAGAGTGGCGCTGCCGCCGCCGCAATCTCCCCGGCATCACGACCCCGCAAATCGGCCGCCTCATGAGACTGGCCCGGCAGAAAGGCGCGCTCGCGGGCAAGGTTTGCGGCGCGGGGGGCGGTGGTTGCGTTTTTTTCTTGATCGAGCCCGGCGCCCGCAGCGATGTCGAGCGGGCTCTCGCCGCGGCCGGGGCGCGTATCCTGCCCTTCGCCGTTGCCAGGGCAGGCGTCCGGGTCCATTCCGGCGGAGAGGCGATGTAAAGGGATGCCCGGCGCGTCTTTGTTTCGTATGGAGGATGGCCGGTTGCGGCCTGGCCTTCGCGCCATTCTTTTTCTGGCCCTCACACTGGTCCTCTACTACTTGACGGTCGGAGCTTTTGCTGTTTGGCCCGGAGCCCTCCCCGGCAGGAGCGCTCTCGTCTGGGTTGGGATCTGGCGAGGCGTCCAGTTAGTCATCCTGCTGATCGTCTCCCGTTTCATGGTCGTCTGGTTCGACCGCCGCAGCTTCCGCACGCTCGGGCTGTGGAACTATCCCGGCTTCGCGCGCGAACTGGCGATGGGGGCAGCGCTTGGCTCGGCGACAGTGACCGCCGGGGCGATTCTGCTGCTTGCGTCGGGCAGGCTGGTCATCGTCACCTGGACGGACAACTGGAAAGAAACCACCGTCGCTGCGGCGACTGGTTTCCTGCTGGTTGCGATAGCTGCGAGCTGGGAAGAAATTCTCTTCCGCGGCTATCCTTTTCAGCGGCTGATCGAGTCGCTGAGCCCGGTTGCGAGCGTTGCGATCTTCTCCACGTTTTTCGGGTTGATGCACAAGAGCAACCCTGATGCGACACCTCTCTCGGTGGCGAACACGGTTATCGCCGGGACTTTCTTTGCCGTGGCCTATCTCAAGACCCGGGGCCTTTGGCTGCCCCTGGGGTTCCACATTGCGTGGAATTACGTGCAGGGCTGCCTGTTTTCGCTGCCGGTGAGCGGCATCCGCATGTACCGCCCGGCCGCTATCCTCGAGTGGCGTCCGCCGGTTTGGCTATCGGGAGGTGGCTACGGCCTTGAGGGGAGCGTGGTGACAACCCTCCTGCTTGCGGCCCTCACCCTATGGCTTGTACGGACCAGGCGCGTTTCTCCTTCCGCCGCTATGCGAGAAGTTCTAAAATGATTGTTGGAGCGGGAGCCATGCAGCGTTGGGCGCTCTCCACTGGCGCGTTGTTGGTTATCGGTCCGGCTGTGGCGGGGCTTGCCCTGAGCGGAACCGAAGGGTCATGGGCCATCCCGAAAGGTCGGGATCGGCCTGCCGTTGATCAGCGATCCTCAGGAAAACTCAGCCCCGAAACCCGCCTGCTTCTCGTCCGGGAACTTTCCGGAGAATTTTCCCGCGCCAAGATAGCCCTGCCCGCGGGGAAGAAACCCGTTCAGTTGGAAGCGGGCAAGCCTTTGAACGAAGCCCAGTTGAAAGATCTCATCGCCCGCAACGGGATCTCGGTCAATCCGGGGGACACGGCCCAGATCACCAAAATGAGCTTTGGGAATGATCAGATCGTGTTTGAGATCAACGGCGGAGGAAAGCGGAGGCGACGTTGGGCCGAACGTATCGAGATCGGTGTTGGTCCGACCACCCGTCCCATCAGCCGGCCGTCGGAGCCGGGGCTCGAGCCGCACGGTTGCGCCATTGTCTTGAAATTCCCGCAATCGGTCCCGGAGGTAACGTCTGTCGAACTGAAACAGCATCTCTCCGCCCTGCTCGACTTCTCTGGCCAGCGCACTGCCGCCGCGATGTGGATTGAATCGCTTCCCAAGGAATTTCAGGAAGCCATCAAAAACCGTGAGGCGAAAGTCGGCATGACCGAAGAGATGGTGTTTACCGCCGTAGGCCGTCCCGACCGGAAGGTAAGAGAACTCCGCGAGGGTGTCGAGGAGGAAGATTGGATTTACGGCAACCCGCCTTCCAAGGTGACCTTCATCACCTTCCGTGACCACAAGGTTGTACGCATCCAGGAATTTCCTTAGAAAGGGGGCAAGCTGAAGCATGCCCCTACACAGACATAACACAGACATAGCCGGACAGTGCCCTTGCGTGCGCATCCTTGACTCGGTCTAGCTGTGCCCGTATGATTCGTTTTTTGCGCCCTTGTTTTCTGCCTGCGCTCTTGAGGCTGATC
>DATBWB010000003.1 GCA_036514995.1 Candidatus Acidiferrales bacterium | reverse complement strand
TTATCACCGCCGTCCACCGTGATGTTACCGCCCCGGCCAAACGCTCCCGCCGATGAAACTTCCAGGGTGTTGGTTTTCGTGGGGTCGTAGTTGGTGGCCGGGCGGCTACCCGGAATCAGAAATGCCAGTTCGAGGAAGTTGCGTCCGTTCAGGGGAATGTTCTCCATCGTGCTGCTGGTGACCCGGCCCTGAACCTGCGACTGGGTCAGTTCGACCTCTGACGCCCCGCCGGTTACAGTTACCGTCTGACCTATCGCGGCCAATTGCAGCTCAACGTCCAGGGTCACGCTGCGGCCCACTTCCAAGTGAATATCTTTGAACTCGCGCACAGCAAAGCCGCTTTTCTCCACGCGGACGGTATAGTCCCCGGGAGGCAGGTTGGGGAACACGTACCGGCCCTCATCTCCGGTGCTCACTTCCCGGGTCGCTCCCGTGGCCTCGTTCGTAAGGACGACTTTCACTCCCGGCACAACTGCACCTTTCGGGTCAGTGACAATTCCGTTAAGTGTGGCGGTGGGCAACTGGGCCCAGAGAAGACAGGAAAGTGCAAGCAGCCAAAAAGATACGAAAAGAGGTACCGCTCTGCCCAATCGGCGCGGACTCATGGGGCTCCCTCCGTTGCAAACGTGTCTGAATCCAAGGCATATATCGTGAAAGTATGTTCCCTGTCAAGCGGAAACGGCGTGGCCACATTGGATGATTGCACCCGCCCGGCTGTCTGAATTTCCGCTTGAGTTTTTTGGGGACTACGGCTAGCGTCAAGCGGCAGAGCTGTGGGAGGACCGCTTGAAGAAGGTTTTGATTGTAGAGGACGACCGCGACATCATCGAACTCGTGCACTACAACCTGGAGCGGGAGGGCTATCGGGTGACGCATGCAACCGACGGTGAGAGCGGGCTCGCATCGGCGCGCCGCGACCTTCCCGATCTGCTCATCCTCGACCTCATGTTGCCGCAACTTTCCGGTCTGCAACTCTGCCAGGAAATTCGCCGCACGCCCCGCACCGCTCATCTGCCGATCATCGTCCTGACGGCGCGAAGCGATGAAGCCGATCGAGTGGTTGGGCTCGAACTGGGCGCCGATGACTACGTGACCAAGCCCTTCAGCCCGCGCGAGCTGGTAGCCCGGGTCAAGGCAGTGCTTCGCCGGTCGGAGCCGCGTCCTGGCAGCCTGCCGGTCCGCATCGGGCCGATGGAAATTGATCCGGACGCCCATCGGGTGACCGTAGAAAACAAGCCGATTGAACTGAGCGCCCTCGAATTCCGCCTGTTGCATTTCCTGGCTTCCCATCCCGGGCGGGTCTTTAACCGCGACCAACTGCTCGACCAGGTCTGGGGTACGGACCGATTTGTCACGCCGCGGGCGGTGGACGTTTACATGCGCCGCCTGCGCGAGAAGGTGGAAAAGGATCCGGAGAATCCGCAATTTCTGAAGACCGTCCGCGGAGCCGGCTACAAGTTTGCGAGCGGTGAAGATTAGACTTTTCTGGAAACTCGGCCTCACTTATTTCGTGCTGGTTGCGGTGGTGCTGGTCGG
This sequence comes from Candidatus Acidiferrales bacterium, assembly GCA_036514995.1. Lineage (NCBI taxonomy): Bacteria > Pseudomonadati > Acidobacteriota > Terriglobia > Candidatus Acidiferrales > Candidatus Acidiferrales bacterium. The sequence continues at coordinate 15,947 of DATBWB010000003.1, read as the reverse complement.
CCTCGACCTTTACATCAGCCGCATCCTCAAGCGCTACGCTGCCGAACGCGCCACCACCGAACTCGACACGACCGCGCGGCTGCTCCTGGCGAGACTTCCCGAAACCCATAGCGTGGCTGCATTGCTCGCATGGATGGAGTGGGCCAGGGGCCAGACCGGCGCCCGGGTTACGCTCATCGGAGAAGATGGCACGGTGCTGGCTGACTCGGAGCGCGACCCCCGGACGATGGAGAATCATGGAACGCGGCCGGAAATTCTTGAAGCCAGAGCAACGGGTACGGGTCATGCGATCCGATTTTCCACCACACTCCGGCAAGATCTCGTCTATTGGGCGCTGCGGATCGATGGGGTGGAATGGGTCCGCTATCTTCGGCTGGCGGTTCTGCCCGAACAGTTCGAAGAAGCGGCCGCGGATATCCACCGAAAACTGTTGCTGGGTTCGCTGCTGGCGTTTGTCCTGGCGCTCGCCCTCTCCGCGCTCTTTTCCCAACATTTCTCGGCTCGCATCCGCGAGCTGACTCTGTTTTCCGGACGGATTGCCAGAGGAGAGTTTTCCCCCCTTCGCTATCGCGGCGCTGCCGATGAACTTCACGACCTGGCGCGATCCTTGAACCAGACCGCCCAAGCGCTTTCGGCAACCATCGAACGCCTTACGGAAGAGCGCAATCGCTCGGCAACCATCCTCGAATCGATGGTCGAGGGCGTCGTCGTCGTGGACCCGGGCAAGCGCATTGTCTTTGGCAACTCGGCCTTTCGCCGGCTGGTCGAAGCGGGAGAGGAAATCGCCGGGAAGGATCTCCTCGAGGTTGTGCGGCTCGTCGGCCTGCACACCGCTTTGGACGACGCGCTGCGGCACAAACGAGGCATGAGATTACATGCAAGCGGCGAAGGAGCCACCAAGGGCGGATGGGACATCTCGATCGCGCCGGTGATGTCCGGCACAGGGGAGCCGGCGGGCGCGGTCGCCGTACTGCACGACGTCAGCGAAGTGCGCCGGCTCGAGCAGGTGCGGCGCGATTTTATTGCCAACGTTTCCCACGAACTGAAAACGCCGCTGGCGACCATCCTCGGATTTGCCGAAACCCTGTTGACGGGCGCGCTCGAAGACCGGGAGCACAATCGCCGCTTTGTCAGCATCATCCGCGACCAAGCGGCCAGCATGGCCAAGCTGACGGAAGAGCTGCTTGACCTCTCGCAGATCGAGGCCGGCCAGCTCAAACTCGAGCTCGAGCCGCTTGCCCTGCCGGAATGGGTGGCGAATTGCGTGCAAGTGATGGAATCGGCAATGAAGCAGAAACGACTCGCGCTCTCGCTCGACATGCCGGCGTCGCTTCCCTCCGTGCGGGCAGACCGGATGCGGCTCCGGCAGGTGTTGGGGATCCTGCTTGACAACGCTGTCAAATACACTCCCGAAGGCGGCCGCGTCACCCTCCGCGCGTTTGCCTCAGAAGACAGAAAAGCGGTCACCATCCAGGTGGAGGACACCGGGATCGGCATTCTCTCGACAGACTTGCCCCGAGTATTTGAACGCTTCTACCGGGTGGACAAATCGCGCACGCGCGAGTCGGGCGGCTACGGGCTCGGCCTGGCCATCGCCCGGCACATCGTCGAAAACCACGGTGGCCGCATCTGGGCGGAAAGCCAGGCTGGCCGCGGTTCCACGTTCTCTTTCACCCTCCCGGCCGCTTGATGCTGTAACAGGAAATTCATCCTGCCTTCATAACGGGGTAATTCTCCGGAAATAGAGTGCGAGCGAATGTTGAGTTGACCTCTGGAGTAGATTTCGTATGAGCACAACCCAGTCACACCCTTCGTCCGCTGCATTGGATCCGCTGGTCGTTCGCCTGGAAGCCATGGCTCGGCTGGTCGCGACGACTCTCCACAATGCGATCCAGGCGCTGCTCGAGGGTAACCACCAGCTCGCTGCCGAGGTCTTCCTCTGCGAACCGCAGGTGAACGAAATGGAAGTGTCTCTTGACGATTGGGCGGTGCGAATCCTTGCCAAGCCGCCGGCCAACGAGAGCGACCTGCGTTTGATCGTGGCGGCCATGAAAATCACCAATGACCTCGAACGCATGGGCGACCAAGCCGTGAACATTGCCGAGCGAGTCATTGCGCGGGGCGGCCGCAAGCCGCTCATCGGCGCGGAGGAACTGCCAGCCATGGCTGCCCAGGTGGAGGAGATGGTCCAGTCAAGTCTGCGAGCGTTGCTCGAACGCGATGTGGAGGTCGCCCGCCGCGTGCTGGAAAGCGACGCCGAAGTGGATGGCCACCGCGACCGCATTTTCCAAAGCCTTCTGGCGACCATGGCGAAGGACCCAAGTAACCTGGCTGATTCAGTGCACCTTCTGCTCGCCAGCCGCACGCTGGAACGTATCGCCGATCACGCAACCAACATTTGTGAAGACGTGATCTACTGGATTCGAGGATTGGATGTCCGGCATCACATGTCCCGCTAGGGAACAGCCAACGCACGGTAAGGCTTGGCTCGTACTACCCGACTTTTTGACGTGCTATTTCATTTCACTGGAGGTGTTCAAATGATTCGATTTCGTATGCTTGGGGCAGGGAGCTTGGCTGTGGCGCTCTTGACCCATAGCCCGCTTCTGGCCGTAACCAAACCGAAATCTGATGCATCGCCCGGCTCTGCTCGGGCGGTCTCTGCTCCACCGGCACCGGAGCCGGCGGCGTTCATGGCGGAGATCGAGGAACTCAAGAGAATTCTGGCCGAGCAGGCGGGGCAGTTGGCCAGCCAGCGCCAGGCGCTTGAGGAGCAGCAGGAGCAGATTCAGCAACTTCAGCTTTCTCTGACGAGTGGTTCGAACGGCGCGGCCGCAGCCCCTTCCCCGGTCGAGCAACACCCTGATCTGAACCGCATCAGCAACGAGTTGGATGCGGTGGCCCAGTCGCAGGCGGACATGGCTGCGAAAGTAAATCGAGTCAATCAGGAATTCACCGACGCGCAGAAGAAGAACGAAAGCCGCCTTGCCGGCCTGGGCAACTTCCGCTTCAGCGGCGATGTGCGGGTGCGCTTTGAGCCGTTCTTCCAGGAGGGGGCGGCGAACCGGCACCGGCAACGCATTCGGGCGCGCTTCAATATTCTTGGAAATATTGGCGACCAAATTTTCGGCGGGCTCACGCTGGCCAGCGGCGACCTCAACGACCCGATCTCGACCAATCAGACGTTTACCGATTTCTACAAGCGCAAGCCGCTCGCCTTCGACCGCTTCTTCGTCACTTACAAGCCCAAGCAACTGAAATATTTCGCACTCACCGGCGGCAAGTTCGCCTACCCCTGGTACCGGACGGAACTGACCTTCGACAATGATTTAAACCCCGAGGGTTTTGCCGAAACATTCTCCTATGATTTCAAGAACCCGATCCTGAAAAACATCACTTTGGTCGGCTTCCAGTCGCCCTTCCGGGAGGTCAGCGGCAGCTTTGACAGTTTCATGGCTGGTGGCCAGCTTCAGGCGCGCTGGCGAATCACCGACCAGATAAGTCTCTTGCTCACCACCGCCGGGATCAAGTTCCATGAACCCAACTCCATCGCCAGCGCGATTGGCGGCGGCGCCGGTCTGACCGTCACCATCCCCGCCAACGGTCTGGGGCCGGGCGTGCCCGCGACCGCCACCACGTTCAACGTTTCGGGCGGGACCCCGGTGCTTGGCGGCAACCCACTGACGAATCGAACGACGGGGAACGGGAGCGGCACCGCCTACTCGTCCAAGTTTCTCTACTGGGACAGCATTGCCCAACTCGACTTCAACTACATCAAGAAGTGGCCGGTGCGGTTACTCTTCAACGTGGTGAACAACAGCCAGGCCAGCACCGGCGAACGCACGGGCTACTGGGGAGAACTCCGCGTCGGGCGAGCGCAGGAGAAAGGCGATGTTCAGTTCGGGTACACGTTTATCCGGATCGAGCAGGATGCTGTTCTGGCGGCTTTGAACTTCAGCGACTTGAGGGCTGCTTCCAACGTCCGCAATCACCGGCTGGACTTTGCCTATCGCGTCTTCCGGAACGTATCGCTCAATTACACGCTTTTGGTGGGCCAAAGCGCGAATCCGCGGGCGCAGAACAGTGCCATCGTTTCACCCAACTGTCCGAGCCGCACCGATTTGACGCGGGCGTGCACGGACCCCTACCTCAAGCGGATGCAGTTTGACGTGGTGTACTCATTCTAGTTTCCGGCCTTCCGCCGGGCCGAGAGGTGGTCTGGGCGGCCGGCCTGTCCGACAAGGCCAGTCCGCCCTGCGCATACCGGCCCGCGATTCCCTGCAGAGCCGGCAAATATTAAGAGACAGAAACCCAATTTTAACCGCGCTGTAACAAAGCGCCGTTATCTTCAAGGAGGATAGAAATGGTCAGGAAACGAATTTTGTCGCAGGCAGTGTTGCGAATGTTGTTCTTTGTACTTGCGGCGGCTTCGATGCTACTCCCCCAGGCCGCGCCCGCGCAAACCCTCGTGAACGGGGCGGGAGCCACTTTCCCCTACCCCATCTACTCCAAGTGGTTTGACGAGTACTACAAGCTCCACCCGAACGCGCAGATCAACTACCAATCAATCGGCTCGGGCGGCGGCATCCGCCAGATCAGCGAGCTGACGGTGGATTTCGGCGCGACCGACGCCCCGATGACCGACGAACAGTTGAGCAAGGCCAAGACTGCTATCTTCCACTTGCCCACCGTGCTGGGTGGTGTGGTGCCGATCTACAACATTCCAGGCCTTTCGGCGGAGCTAAAATTTACGGCCAAGGCCCTGAGCGGAATTTTCATGGGGACGATCCGGAAGTGGAACGATCCGGAAATCGCCGGCGTGAATCCGGGCATAGCCCTTCCCGGCAACGATATCGTCGTAGTGCATCGTTCGGATGGAAGCGGAACGACCTACTGCTGGACCGACTATCTTTCCAAAGTGAGCCCCGCGTGGCGCGCCCAGGTCGGACGCAGCACGTCGGTCAACTGGCCGGTGGGTCTGGGGGCGAAAGGGAATGAGGGCGTTTCCGGGCTGGTCAAGCAAACGCCAAACGCCATCGGGTACGTGGAACTGATCTACGCCACCAGCATCAACATCCCCTACGGCACCGTCCAAAATTCCTCCGGGAATTTTGTGAAAGCGAGCCTAGAATCAGTCACGGCCGCGGCGGCCGGGGCAGCCAAGAACATGCCGCCCGATTTTCGCGTCTCGATTACGAACTCCCCCGGCAAGAATGCCTACCCCATTTCGACCTTCACCTGGCTTCTGGTCCCCCAGCAATTCACCGATGCGACGAAAGGCAAGATCCTTGTGGACTTCCTGAAATGGATGCTGGGTGAAGGTCAGCGATATGCCGCCGGGCTCGGCTACGCGCCCCTGCCGCCCGAGGTGATCGAGATGGAAAAGCAGACGATTGCCAGGATTCGATATTAGATGTTTCGATATTGAACGGATGACCGATCGGCCCCATCCTCAAAATGCCGAGGCGCTGCTGCCGCAGCCAAGAACAGGTTGGCTTTTGCGGCTCGCTCCATCCTTGGGCGGCCCCTTCCGAGAAGCGAATTGGGGCGACCGTGCCCTCCATATCCTGACTCTGGGCTTTGCCCTGTCCATTTTCGCGCTGACGGCGCTCATCGCGCTCGCGCTCTACCGCAATTCCATCCTTTCGATTGAAAAATTTGGACTCCGATTCTTGTGGGGCACCACCTGGGATCCGGTCTTCGAACAGTTTGGTGCCCTGCCTTTTCTTTTTGGGACGCTGGTCAGCTCGGGCATCGCCCTGCTGATCGCGTTTCCCCTGGGGCTGGGGGTTGCTATATTTCTCTCGGAGCTGGCGCCGCGCTGGTTGTCGGATCCCATCGCGTTTCTGATCGAACTCCTGGCCGCTGTTCCGAGCGTGGTGTACGGCTTAATCGGTATCTTCGTGCTGGTTCCCTGGGTTCGGGATGATTTAACACCCGTGTTGAAGAAAACCCTGGGATTCCTGCCTATTTTCAGCGGGCCTTCCTACGGCGTGGGGATGCTCACCGCCGGCATTTTGCTGGCGGTGATGGTCGTGCCCTTCATCACCTCACTATCGCGAGAGGTGTTGATGGCCGTCCCGGCTTCGCAGCGCGAGGCGGCTCTCGCCCTGGGCGCCACCCGGTGGGAGACGACTCGCATGGCCGTTGTGCCTTATGCCCGTTCGGGCATCATGGGATCCATGTTCCTTGCCCTGGCGCGAGCGTTGGGGGAAACCATGGCGGTGACGATGGTGATTGGCAATCGGCCCGAGATTGCCGCTTCCCTTTTCGCCCCCGGCTATTCGATGGCTGCCGTGATTGCCAATGAGTTTACGGAAGCCACCTACGACCTCTACCTTCACGCGCTCGTGGAAATCGGCCTGGTGCTGTTCGCCGTCACAATCGTGGTGAATGCATTGGCGCGGCTCTTGATCCTGGCAGTAGCCAGAAAAAGCGCCGAGGTGCAGGTGTGAGCGAGCTGAAGTACCGTTTCCGTCAGGCCAAGAACTACGTGATGTTCAGCATCACTTTTCTCTGCACGCTCCTGACGGTGGGCGTACTCTTCTTCATCCTTGGCTACATGGTCTGGCACGGGGCTTCTTCCCTGAACTGGGATTTCTTCACCAAATTGCCGAAGCCGGTGGGGGAGCCGGGCGGGGGCATGGCCAATGCGATTGTCGGCACCGGCAAACTTCTTCTCATCGCCGCCTTGATCGGAGTGCCGGTGGGATTCCTGGGCGGCGTTTACCTTTCCGAATTCGGCCGCAACAACCGCATCGGCTTCTTGGTCCGCTACGCCACCGACATTTTGAACGGGATACCTTCTATCGTGATGGGAATCTTTGCCTACACCGTCGTGGTGCTTCCGATGCGACGCTTTTCCGCCGTGGCCGGCGGGATCGCCCTGGGCATCATGATGATTCCGATCGCGCTCAGAAGCACGGAAGAGTTTCTGAAGCTGGTGCCGAACTCGCTCCGCGAAGCTTCCCTCGCCCTCGGCATCCCTCAATGGAAAACGATCATCCGGGTGGTCATCCCCACCGGGTTCCGCGGCATCCTGACGGGCATCATGCTGGACCTGTCGCGCGTCGCGGGCGAAACCGCCCCGCTGCTCTTCACCGCGTTCAGCAATCGCTTCTGGAGCGCGGGGTGGCTCCAGCCGACCGCTTCTCTTCCCGTGATGATTTATACTTATTCCATCGCGCCCTATGAAGACTGGCACCGGCAAGCCTGGGCGGCCGGGCTCGTCCTGTTGATGTTGATTCTATTCGTGAACGTTGTCTCGCGGCTTGTCCTGCGCCGGCGACTGGCGATGGGGGTCTGAAGGAACAGAGTGGAAACTGAGACTGCCATCTTGACGCAAAATCTCAACGCCTGGTTTGGGCGGAATCATGTCCTCAAGAACGTGAACATGCAGATTCCCGCGCGTCGCATCACCGCCGTCATCGGACCATCGGGTTGCGGCAAGACTACGTTCATCCGGTGCATCAATCGCATGCACGAACTGGTGCGCGATGCCAAAGTTTCCGGAAAGGTTCTGGTCCACGGAGAGGATATCTATGCCCCCGGAGCCGATCCGGTCCAGATCCGCCGCCGGATTGGCATGGTTTTCCAGAAGCCCAACCCGTTTCCTACGATGTCCGTCTATGAAAACGTCGCGGCGGGTTGGAGGTTGAACGGCGATCGCCGCGCCGATCTGGATGAGATCGTGGAAAAGGGCCTGCGCATGGCTGCACTGTGGGACGAGGTGAAGGACCACCTGGACAAGCCGGGCACCAGCCTCTCCGGCGGGCAGCAGCAACGCCTCTGCATCGCCCGCGCCCTCGCCGTGAATCCTGAGCTTCTCCTCCTCGACGAGCCTTGCTCGGCTCTCGACCCGATTGCCACGGCCAAGATCGAAGAGCTGCTGTACAGTCTGAAACAAACCTATACCATCGTCATCGTCACTCACAACATGCAGCAGGCGGCGCGGATCTCCGACTTCAGCGGATTTTTCTTGATGGGGGAACTGGTGGAATTCGACCGGGCGCAGAAGTTGTTCACGACTCCGGCCAACAAGCTGACGGAAGATTACATCACCGGGAGATTTGGATAGGCGAAGCGCTTATGGAACGACACCGGGAACAGGAACTTCAAGAGCTTCGGCAGCGGCTGCTCTGGATGGGCAGTCTGGCGGAGCGAGCGGTGCACAACGCGGTTCGTTCGTTAGTTGAGGGCGACACCAAACTGGCGGAAAGCGTCATGGAGGAAGAAGCAGCCATCAATTCCCTCCAGATCGAGATCGATGAACGCGTCCTGCGCCTGCTCGCGCTCCAACAGCCCATGGCCGTGGATCTCCGCATGATCACGGCGGCGATGAAGATCAATGCCGACCTCGAGCGCATCGGCGACCAGGCGGTGAACATCGCCCAGTGCGTCTCCTTCCTTCTCCAGTATCCGCAGGTGAAACCCTACATTGACATACCACGGATGAGCGAACTGGCCGAGGGGATGGTGAAAGATGCGCTCGATTCGTTTGTGAAGCGCGACGTTGACCTGGCCAAGCAGATCCTGTTGCGGGACGAGACAGTGGACCAGCTCCGCGACCAGCTCTTCCGGGAGCTCATCACCTACATGATGGAGCGGCCGTCGGTGATTCTCCCCGCCTTTCAGCTTACCCTCGTAACCCGCAACCTCGAGCGGGTTGCCGACCACGCCACCAACATCGCCGAGGACGTCATCTACATGGTTCTCGGCCAGGACATTCGTCACCACGCCTTGGACAAACGCTAGGCTCCAGCCAAAGACTCGCAACCCCATCCCAGACTCAGGCGACGGGATGTCTTCGGCAGGCTCCGGCGCTGTTCGTCACGTGACAGAGTGTCAAGCAGACTCTTTGGCGTCGTTCGCACACACGTTCCTAACCTTTTGATTGGAAAGCAAATCCCACGCTGAGACCCTGCTGGACGGCCAATTGCTTATTCGCATAGGCGAATGGAGGACTCAATGCCCGCCCAACTTGCTCGAATGCTTAGCGGCGCCGGAGAGCCCACCCGCTTGCGCATTCTCAATCTTCTGCGGCAGGGAAGCATCTGCGTCTGTGACCTGCAGGCGGTGTTGGGAATTCCCCAGCCTACTGTCTCCCGCCATTTGGCCGCGCTACGCCACGCCGGACTGGTGGAGGATACCCGGAGCGGCACCCGCGTGATCTACTCCCTTGCGCCTCCAACGACTCCGCAGTCAGAGGCATTCCAACGGTTCCTGGACAAGGTCTGTCCCGGCGAAGAAGGCTTGCGGCAAGATTTAGAGTCCTTGCAGCAAGTTGTGCGTCAAGGCCGGTGCCGGTTGGTGAGGCGGAGATCGGTACGGAGAACACGACCGCGCAGCGCCTTTTTGTCAGCGTCAGAGCACTGAAACAAAACGGGAGGAGAACGGTGATGAAGTACGAAGACTTGAAAGCGGAATTCGCACGGCTCAGCAAAGAAGACAAACAACGCTTTATGGAGGAAGTCGGACTGGAGTTCTGCCAGGAGATGATGCGGGACACCAAGTGCATGGAGCGGATGCTGCCTTGCTGCCGCGAGATGATGATGCAGATGCCCGAACCCTTCCGCCGGTGGATGGAAGAATGGATGGAACCGGCAACAGCGGGGAAGAAATCATGAAACAGGGTTGTTGCGGGGGCGTTTGGGTGGTGCGCCTCGGCGACAGCAAAGTGGGTTTGTCCGGCGTCGATAGGATCCTAGAACGCTTTTACCTCCAACGGTGGTTGCCGGAAGACGCTAATTTGGGAAATGCACTCCTAAGACCGCTGGGTGAAACTGGAAATCATATCCGGCCGACTGAGGGCCAGCCTATGCAGGAGCGTTAGGCGAACTTTACCATCAATGTTGTGCTGCGAATGCTGCCAGTGGTGAACAGCAGGATTAAAAAGGAGTAGCGATGCGAGTGGTGCGCGCGTTCGGAAAATTGCAGAACTTCAAGTTGCTGCCGATTTTTGTACTGGTGAGCATGGCGATTGGCGTGGCGATCGGCAAAATCTACGGCATCTCTAACTTTGGCCTGACACCACCCATCGATGCTCTCAAGTCTATCTTTCGCCGTCAGTACAGTTTCACCTTGCCCAATACACTGGCGCTGGGGGTCATCGTCGGGCTCTTCTTGATGATGTACCCAGCGATGACCAACATCCGCTTCGAAGACCTGGGGAAAGCCGTGCGCAGCAAGCGGCAACTCTTCACCGTCTTGTTCTTCAACTTTGCCATTGCTCCCTTCCTGATGTACGCGCTTGCCAACCTTTTCTTTCGGCCTGGTTCGGACTTTCACACCGCCCTGGTGCTTTACGGACTGGCACCCTGTATCGCGATGGTGATCGTCTTTACCTTTTTGGCTTTCGGCAACAGCGCCCTGGCGATTGTGCTGGTGGCCATGAACTCGATTTTGCAAATGGCCTTGATTCCTGTTTATGCACACTGGCTCCTGGGCAAGGTGAAATTCGATGTTCGGGTGGTGGCGGAGAGTGTCGTGCTCTATTTGGGCATTCCGCTACTGGCCGGGATGCTCACCCGCCGCTGGGGTGTACGCAAGTATGGGGAGGCTGGTTTTCACAAAGTGAAGAGTTTTCTCGACACGCTCTCGATCTTCGGTTTGCTGTTCACGTTGGTGGTGATGTTTGCATTGAAGGGCGACCTGATTGTCGGCCGGCCCGGCATCATCCTCCAATTGGCCATACCCATGACACTTTTCTTTTGGACGATGTTCCTACTGGTTTACCTAGTGGGCTGGCGATCCGGGTTTAGTTACGAAGATTCCGTCGCCGTGGCCTTCAATTCCACTGGACGCGATTTCGAGATTGCCATTGCGATTGCAATCACTGCCTTCAACCCGACCGTTGCCCTGGCCACGGTGGTGGGACCGTTGATCGAAGTGCCGGTGATGCTTGTGCTGGTCTGGCTGGCGCGCCGCACGCGCGAGCGCTTGTTTGCACCGACTGTGGTGCCGGAGGCGGAAAGGGATTGAAATGTTTCCCCGGGTGCTGTTTCCGACTGATTTCTCGCGGCATGCCGAACGGGTGGTCGGTTGTCTCGACGAACTCAAGCTAGCCGGGACGGAAGAAGTCGTGCTGCTGCATGTGGTCGAACCGGAAGAGGCCATCCACTTCCCGAGCAAGCAAGAGTTGCGCGAAACCATGAAGCGCTTGCGCGCTGAAATGCAGCCCGCCTCTCTATAGTGGGGAGACACTCATCCCGCTGGCGGCTTCAGCCTCTTCTCCCAGAAACGGAGATGCGTGCCTGGCGTCGGCTACTGGGCGAACTTGTAGATGGCTTCCATGAGTTCGTCGTAGGCGCTCGGGTCAGACTGTCGAATTGCCTCGGTCGCGCAGTTCTCCAGATAGTTTCGCAGGACGATCCGGCCAACCTGTCGCAGAGCCTTTTGGACGGCGGCGAGTTGCGTGAGCACTTCCATGCAGGGCCGCTGCTTTTCGAGCATGTCTTGCAGCCCGCGTAGTTGACCTTCCGCCGCCTTAAGCCGAAGAACGCAATCTTTCTTTCGCTCTTCCGTATAGATGGGCAAAATGGATGCTTTCATCGGTACCGGGTCCTTTCCGGATTTCGCGGGGGCCAGGGAACCCTATGCCCCATGGCCTGCGTTAGGTATTTTTCTTTTCCTTTTTGGGCTCCGCTGCCACGCAGCAACACTTGTCAATTGTTTTCTTGGCCAGCGGGCAATACAGCTTCCCGTCGCGCTGTTCGCAACAGCATTTCTCGATCGTCTTGTCGGTCAGGGTACAGCGAAGAGGAGCCTCCTTCTTCGTGGCTTGCGGAGCGGCCAAGGTGAGACCGGCCAGCAGCAGCGTTCCCAGGGTGATTGAGGTAAAGCGGCGCATCATTAGAATTCCTCCCATTTCGCATTACCCCCACCTGGTGGGGGTCACAACATCCTAGGGCCTGCACCTGCGTATGTCAAGTCAATCCCTATCCTGGAACCGTACAGGTACATCGTATCCCCCCTGTGGGGCTCAAGTGTGTCAGCGAAAACAGGAGGGAAGAGGTCCCGCCTCGCTGGGGGGGAGCCGGGCGGCGCGCCGCGACCCTGCAAGAGGGCGTGCAGTCGGCCATGTGCCATCCCCAGGTCGCCGCTTTCGGGCAAATTGCCCCATCCTGCGGAAAATAGCCCAGTTTGAGATTGCAATATAAGTTAACCTATTGATTCTAAAGAGACCGACCACGGATGACAAATTGCACGCAAGAGGGTTGGAAAGGGGTAAGAGGGGATAATTGTCATGTCCGAGGCACGTCCCAAGGCGCTACGCTGGACGCTGCTGGTCGGGTTGGCGGTGGTGCTCGTTTTTGCCGGTATTGCTGGTTTTCTTTACCGGCGCACGGAGGCGCGGGTGGTGAGCGACTACGAGCGCCAGCAACTTGCGCTGGTTCGGCAAACCGCCGGCGCCGTCGAGCTCCGCTGGGAAGACATCCGCCACCGGCTGGACAGGACGCTCCTCCAGGAGAACCGGGGGCGGCGCATCAGAGACGTGGGCGAATTTGAAGCCACTTTCCAAGTTTCCCCGGAAGGCCGCCTGAAGGTTCTGCGGGGGTCGCTTCCGCCGGCGGTGGCGGCTCTTGTCACCCGACAGAAAAGTGAACCGGGCAGCTACCTGAGTGAACCGCTTTTTGCCGAAGATGGCTCCGTCAAGCTCATTGCTCTCGAGCCTCTCTTCGATGGCGCTCGGCCAGCCGGAGCAGCCGGCGGAGTTTTCGCTCTGCCTGAGCTGCTTGGCCCGCCTCTGCGCGGCATCGAGGGGATGCCGATTTCGATTGTCATCCTGAATGAAAGCGGATCGGTGCTGGCTAACACGCACCATCCGGAGATGATCGGTCGTCGCATTCCAGCGGAGGGCTCCTGTCTTCCGTGCCACCGGGCGTTTACCACCGAGCAGCGCATGCTTCGCGGCGAAGAGGGCGCCGGAAAAATTCAGGTCACCAGGAACCCGGTCGGAGTGGTGGCTTTCACACCCGTCCACCTGGCCAACCGGCGATGGTCGCTGGCGTTTTCCACCCGGCACGGCCTGATTGCGCAAACCACGCGCAGCGGCTTTATGAACCTCTTTGTGTTGCTGACCGTGTTTCTCTCCCTTACTCTGGCCGCGACGGTTTTTATCTTCCGGTTGAACCAGAAGCGCCGCCTGGCCGAGTTGAAGGCGCAGGCGGCCGAACGCCGGCTCAAGTTCGAGCAACAATTGCAGCACGCCGAGCAGCTCGCCGCCGTCGGCAAGATGGCCTCCCACATCGCGCACGAGATCAACACGCCGCTGGCCAGTATTGGCCTGAATGTGGCCTATCTGCGCACGGAGGTCGAGCGCTACGCCGGAGCGAAGATTGCCGAGATCCAGGAAGTGAGCGAGGCCGTCACGCGGGAGATCGATCGGCTGAAAAAAGTGATCCAGGACTACCTGCGGTTTGCGCGCATGCAAAAGCCGGCGCCCGAAAGGCGCTCGCTTGGCCAAATCTCAGAAAACTTCCTCGATTTTATCGCCAAGGAAGCCGAGCAGCGGAGGGTAAAGATACATTCGCAGATCACCGCCGAACCGACCTACGCCTCGCTGGACGAGAATCTGGTGCGCCAGGCCTTGCTTAACATCGTCCGCAATTCCTTTGAGGCCATGCCCGACGGGGGCGAAATCCGCTTCGAGCTTCGCGCCTTCGAAAAGGAGCTGGAGCTTCGCATTTCCGACAACGGCCCCGGCATCACTGCCGAGCATCTACCAAGGATTTTTGACCCGTTCTTTACCACCAAGCGCGAAGGAACCGGTCTCGGCCTGGCACACACTCGCAAGATTGTCCGCGAACACGGCGGCGACGTCCGCTGCGAGGCACGACCGGGCAGCGGAACCACCTTCATCATCACCTTGCCGCGCATTTTGGGAGAGAAAGTTTTCCTTCCCGCTCAGCCGGAAATGGAGCCAGCGGGAATTTCCAGTCGCGCCGCCGGCCCCCATTTTGGGCAAGGCGGGAGAGGAGGGCCATCATGACTGCCCAAGAAGTCCTGGAAGCCAACCGTGAAGCAGCAGCGGCTCGCCCCGATCCAGTCGGGGCTCGCGGAGAAACCAGCGGCTTTCGCGTCCTTGTCGCCGACGACGACCACGCCCTGAGAACCTCCCTCGAACGCGTCTTGATCCAGGCGGGCTACGCGGTGGGAGGCGCCGAGAGCGGCCGTCAGGCGCTCGAATTGCTCCGGCAGACCTCCTTCGAGGTGGCGGTTGTTGATCTGGTTTTGCCGGACATGGAAGGACTGGAGCTGCTCAAAGAGATCAGGCTCATCCAACCCGATACCGAAGTCATCGTCGCCACTGCCTACGGGAGCATTGAAAGCGCGGTCGAAGCGATGCGCTGGGGCGCGTATGACTACTTGACCAAGCCGTTTCAGACAGCGGAACTCTTGACCACGGTTGGCAAAGCAATGGAAAAGATTGCCCTGCGCCGCGAAAACCAGCAACTGCGCGCGCAGCTAAGCCAGCAAACCATCAACCGCATCCTGGTCGGATCCAGTCCGGCCATGGTGCAGGTGAAAAAGCTTATCGAGCAGGTCGCCCCCAGCTCTGCCCCGGTGATCGTCGAAGGCGAAAGCGGTACCGGAAAGGAGATTGCCGCTGAAGCGATCCACGCCGCCAGCACGCGGGCTCACCGACCGCTCATCAAGGTGGCGTGCGCTGCTCTGCCGGAAACGCTGCTCGAAGCCGAACTGTTCGGCTATGAGCGCGGCGCCTTCACCGGGGCGGTGGGGCGCAAGCCGGGCCGGCTCGACCTGGCCAACAGCGGCACTCTTTTTCTTGACGAAGTATCCGACATTCCGCTCACCTCGCAGGTGAAACTGCTGCGAGTGCTCCAGGACGGCAAATACGAGCGGCTGGGCGGCCGGGAAACCCTCTATTCCGACGTTCGGATTATCGCCGCCACCAACCGCAGCCTCGAGCAAGCCATTCGCGACCGCGCTTTCCGAGAAGATCTCTACTATCGCCTGAACGTCATCACCATCAAGTTGCCGCCGCTGCGCTTCCGCAAAGACGAGATCCCGGTGCTCGCCTACCATTTCCTGAAAATCTATGCCGGCCGGAACAACAAGGCGGTGCAAGACATTTCCCCTTCGGCGATGAGCTGCCTGCTGGCCTATGAGTGGCCGGGGAACGTGCGTGAGCTGGAAAACGTGATGGAGCGTGGTGTGGTGCTTGCCGAGGGCAGCGTGATTGAGCCGCGAGTGCTGCCGGAAGCGCTCAATCCGGCGCGCTTCCAAACGGTGGCGACCAACGCCGGGCCGAACCCGATCGTGACGCTTAGCTTCCCGGTGGGGACCTCCATGCGCCAGGTAGAGGACCTGGCCATGCAGGCGCTGCTCGAATACACCCGCAATGATCGGGGCGAAGCGGCGCGGCTGTTGAGCGTTCACCCGCGAACGATCTCGCGGCATTTGAAAAGCGAACGCGAGGTAACGTAGGCGTTCGCCCCGGCCAGCCTGCGCTGCCGGCGGAGGCAGTCGCGCACAAATTGTCGGGCGGGGTCGGAATGCTGGATAGGGTCGGACAAAATGTCTGCTGGAACTAATATTCGGCGGGCGGGTATCGCTAACCGCCTTTTGCTCAGCAGGTTGGCAAGAGCACGGGGTGGCTGGTCCCGGCACTGGCGTTGCACCTACCAACGGGGAATCATGCGCCCGAGTAGTGGAGTCATGGCAAAAGAACTTGCGCAACGAAACGGTACGGCGAGGGTTCTGGCCGTTGACGATGACCCTGTCTTTCTCCACGCCCTGGAACGAGTCCTCGCTCAAAACGGCTATCAGGTGCGGACGGCAGCCAGTACGGCGGAGGCGCTCGCTCAACTGGAAAGAGAACCGGTGGATCTCATGATCTCCGACCTCTGCCTTCCGGGCAGCGACGCCCTTCACCTGCTTCGCGACCTGCGGAAGCGGAAGTGTTCCATCCCGGTGATCATTTT
>DATBWB010000002.1 GCA_036514995.1 Candidatus Acidiferrales bacterium | reverse complement strand
CGGCCGCGACGCCCAGAAGACTCAGAAGGCCTCGCGCCTTTTCTCGATGCCTCGACGCAAGAAAAGAAAATTCTCCGCCGCCAAAGAGGCCAAGCGCCAGGCACGGGTACGTATCGGCAGTCCTCCCGCCGAGCGCGTTCTTCCCGACAAACGCAAGAAGGCTCCCAAGCACAAAAAAACGTTTGACCTGGATGAATTCTAGGACCTCTGTCATAAATGGCAAGGCTCTGGCGGCCAATGGGAGAAAGTTCTGCCTCAGTAGCCGAAAGCTCTCTCAAAAAACCTCGATTCGAGATCGCGCCCGTTCTTACACGCCCTTATGTAGGGGCAAGCTTCAGCTTGCCCTCGTTTTGGGGCGGTCTAAAGACCGGCCCCTACATTAAGGCCCCTACATTAAGTATTGGAGGGTCAGCGGGCGACGCGAGCGGGGGTTGGCGGAAGCGTCTCGGAGTCGAACCGAGCGCTCCTGGCGCAAACCAAGAACCGCCGGCTTTGAAGGCCGGGAGGGTCACCGGACCCATTTCGCTTCCGCAGCGGGATTATAGGGGCGGCCCATCACGTTGGCAAGGCGGGGTGTGCTGTATGTAGGGGCAAGCTTCAGCTTGCCCTCGTTTTGGGGCGGTCTAAAGACCTGCCCCTACATTAAGTGGCTTAAGCGGGGATTTTGGACTCAATCAAGCGCAGAAGCTCGGGGTCAGTGCAGATTTCAAAATAGCGCCTAGAGAGGGGTTGAGGATCGATTTGGCCTTCGGGGGTGAGTCGCCGCACGCGGTCTTCCCGTACCAGCAGCTTGCGGAAACTCTCCCCAAAAGGCAAATCGCCAAAATGCATGCGCACGGTATCTTCGCCCCAGGGCATCAGAAAACGAGCGCTGACCGTTCGTAGAGACATCTCCTCGCGCAGTTTCTCAAAGCCTTCTTCATTCAACTCGACGCCATTGACGTTGTAGCGAAGAAAGACCTCTTCCCCCTCGTCAGCGGGATCATCGAGAAGAGTTTGCAGCAAGAAGAGGCGGAAGGGGGAACGGTTGCCGCTCAAGAGGCGCCGGGCGGCGCGGGAACAGCTCGACAGGCGGTCGGACAGGTTGATGGCGCGAGAGATCATAATGCGCGTGTCGCCATCCATCCAGAAAGTAGGCGAAGAATTCTGGAAGGCCACGCCGAGGCCCAGCTCGAAGCTGGGGAGGTTGTTTCCCTCAGCGCGGGCGTTGTAGGCCTGCGAGACCGCCAGGATTTCCTGGGCCAGGGTGCAGGCCCGGCCCACCGCTCGCTGGTGGGTGCGGTTGGCTTCTGTTTCGTAGATTGCCAGGATGATGGCATCTCCTTCGATGAACACCTTGGCGGCGCCGAATTGGTCGAGCATTCGCTTCACGGGTTCGTGCAGGTTCAAGCTGAAATGGGAGGCGGGATTGAGCCCGCGGGCGAGCAGCTCCCGGGTCACGCCGCTCGAGTTGCGGATGTCCGCCTTTACAATGGCGTGGCTCAGGATCTTGTCCTCCCCGGCGGCTTGCTCGTCCCCCAGCAGGATCTCATAGAGACAGTGGTTCATGCGGGACATCTGGCGCGCTCGTTCTTCCCGGACCAGGTTGATCTTCTCCATCGCCGCCGTCACGGTCATCCAGTTTCTATGGTCGCGCCGAAAGCGCATAAAGTCTTCGGCAAACTGGAGGGCGACGGCCTCGAGCTGCGCCCATGTGTTGCGGTGAACCTTCCTGGCGGCTTCCTCAATCTTTGAGGTCGGAAAGCGTCGCGAGGGGAACTGTTCCAGGAGGGATTTCAGCCGGGCGCGCTCCTGGCCATCCACCAGAGCCTTCTTCAATTGCTGCGGGTTGATGGGTGGACAGAAGTCGCGGTAGAAGCCCCTGATCTCGTAGGCAGCCAGGATGTGCTCGGCCAAACGGTTGTGGTTCAAACTGCGGCACATCTCCTCAAAAAGGAATCGCCGCAGCCGGGCGCTGGGCACATCGGCCTCGGCCACGGGGGTGGGAGCGCCGAAGAGGGCGCGGGCATTGACGGGATTGTTCAAAAACTCGCCGAGCAAATTCTCAAACTGTTCGCTCACGTATTCCAGGCGTTGCTTGGCCTGTTCCAACTCTTCGGTGCGTTGCTCAAGAGCTACCTCCATTTCGCGGTACTGTTCCTCGACGCCGGCCAAGCGGGCGGCCAGTTCCGAAGGGCTCGAACGCGAGAACAACCGAAAAGCGAGCGACTGTCTTTGCTCGAGCTGCCGACCCAATTCCATGCGTTCCTCTTCCAGCGTCTCCAGTCCCTTTTTGTAGCTGACGATCTCGCTAAGCTGGCGCTGGTAGGCCTCCTCCGCTTCCCTCGACTCCTCTCCGCCCTGGGTGACCAAGACGTGCTCGCGGAGAAGAGACTGAAAGATGCGGTCCAAGAGGGCGACCCGATCCGGGTCTTGGGGAAAGTTTCCGAGGAGGACGTAGTGGTGCAGCATGACGATGTCATCTTTGCCGCCCTCGACGAAAAGGAGGCGATTGTGGAGGAGATCGTATTCTTCGGCGTATTCGTCGCCAAAGAGCGCCCGGCGCATCTTGGCGAGCGTCTTGTCCTCAATCTCGCGCATGGTCTCCGCCAATTGCTCACCCAGCTCCCGGAAGAGGTTTTTGCGATTGGCGTGAAATTCGGCGAGGCGGGCTTTCAACACATGGGCCGTCATCGTGCGTTCAAAATAGAGGTCTCCGCGGGCGCGCATCTCTTCCTTACATTCCAGGGTAACGGCTGCGAATTGCTCTTGCATCTCCGCCAGGAGCAACTTGAGCACGGCGAGCCGGGCCAGGATGTCGATCTCGCGATTTTTTTCGTAGTGGGCCCGGGTGAGGGCAGTTTGCAGGAGGTCAGAGAGGGCTCGCCGGAAGGAACCCAGATCCGGGGCCTCGGGTTGTTTGCCCCGGCCAGCGTAAATCTGTTGAAGGGGGCTGCGCTGCCGGATCAGGGCCAGGAGGTAGCGTTGCGCCTGCTCGACAAAGCGAGGGCTCAGGAAAACGTCAAAGTGGATGTTGTCGGTGCCGACGCGAAGGTTGCCGAGAGGAAAGGTAACCCGATAGGGATAAAGTTCGAGTTGCCCGGCAGCGGGCCCCGGCACAGGTCGCTGAAGTTCGACCATCTTTCTTGAGCCTCTGGGCCGAGCCAATTTAACACTATAGCAGAGCTAATTTTGGCCGGGCAAGGTTTTCTCCGAGCGAGTTGTCGTAATGTGGAGGGGTCAACCAATGGCGGGAAATGAGCCGGTTCGTGTCAGCCGACGATATCCTCCCCGCCGTCAACTCCGATGACATTCCCGGTCATCCAGTAGGCGCCGGGTTGGGCAAGTACAGTGATGGCCGCCGCCACATCCCGGGGCGTGGTCAGCCTGCGGCTGGGATTGCGACGGAGCGCTCCCTCCAGTAATTTGTCGCAGCCGGGAATTCTGCGCAGGGCGGGGGTGTCAGTCACACCCGCCCGAATGGCATTGGCGGTGATTCCCAGGGGTGCCAGCTCGAACGCCAGTTGGCGGATGTGCGATTCCAGGGCGGCCTTGGCAGCCGATACTGCGCCATAGGTCGGGAAGACCCTGGCGGCGCCCGAGCTGGTCATGGCGAAAATACGTCCCCCCTCGCCCATCAACTTTCGGCGCACCAAATCCTGTACCCAGTAAACCAGGCTGTGGGCCATCACGTCCACGGTCATTTCCACTTGCGATGGCTGCAGGCTGTCGTCGAAATGGTCGGCCAGGTAAGGCTTCAAAGTTCCGAAGGCCAGGGAGTGAAGGAGCACGCGCACGGTGGCCGGTTGGCGGGTCTGGCGGAAGGTTTCCTCCATCTGATCCAGGACGATTTTTCGCTGTTCCGGATCAGCGGCGTTGTTATTGAAAAAGACGGCCTGGCGGCCGGTGGATTGAATCTCTCGCACAACGTCTTCGACGTGGGGCAGGGTCGCTCGCCGGTCGAGATGGACACCGAAAATATTCATACCCGAGCGAGCCAGCTCCAGACTGCAAGCCTCGCCGAAGCCGCTCGACGAGCCCAGTACGAGAGCCCAGGCAACTTCCTTCTCACTTCTTTTTTCTCCCATTCTCCCCTCGTCCCTTCCCCGACTATTGCCGTTCCAACTATTTGGGGCCATTTTCCGCAAGTCACACGGGATGCTTTATTGATCATACAGGATCGAGATGTATAGGCTCATCAAGTTGGAACGGCACCAGGGTGTCAGTTCGCCAAAAGCAGACGGCGACTCAAGTCCTCCAGAATCTCGAAGTCGATCCTCCAGGTCGGCACGTTCACCGGCGGTCGAAGCTTCTCCCCCCATTCGACGAGGATGACCGCCTCTTCGGCAAGAAGATCTTCGAGTCCAAGCGTCTCCAAATCATGCCTGCTTTCCACGCGATAGAGGTCCACGTGGAAGAGGCGAATCCTGCCGCGGTACTCGCGCACCAGGGTAAAAGAGGGGCTGGTCACGTCGTATTCGGCGGCGCCGCCGAGGCCGCTGACAATCCCTTTGGCCAGGGTTGTCTTTCCGGATCCCAGTTCACCAACAAGAAGAATCAGGAGCGGACTCTCGATCCTGCCCGCCAAGCTTCGGCCAAAAGCAATCGTCTCCTCAGCCGAATGCGAAACAAACTCCTCCCTCACGCCGTTCCACCGCCTTGTCACAGGATCGCCGGGAGGAATCATCTCGCCCGGTGGTGTGTCCCCCGCCTTGGCGGGGTGATCCGGCAGCGTTGGCAAGCAGCGTCGAGTGGGAACGGCGCTAGCCGCCACTCTCCTCCTGCTCGAGCGCCCGTACCGCCCTGGGAAAGGATTCGGTGATATCGGAGGCGATCAAGGATGCCTCGCCTCTCTCCCGTGCCGCCATATCGCCAGCCAGCCCATGCAGATAGACTCCCAGGCAGAGAACCTCCTCCAAGCGCGCGATGCCAAACTGGGCGAGGAGGCCAGCGAGCAATCCTGTCAGCACATCTCCCGCTCCGCCGGTGGCCATCCCCGGATTTCCCGTGGGGTTGACAAAGACCAGCCCGGCGGGTGTCGCCACCAAGGTGCGGTAACCCTTGAGAATGACATAGAGCTTATGCCTGATGGCGAAGTCGCGGGCAATTTCCATTCGCCGGCCCTGGACTTCCCTTGCGCTCACCCCGGCCAGCCGGCCCATTTCTCCCGGATGCGGGGTCAAAACGAGGGCCGCTGCCTTTCTATCCTCCAAACGATCGGGGCATGCGGCAAAGGCGTTCAGGCCATCGGCGTCGAGGATCAAGGGCAGCGAGACGCTCGCGACAACCCGCTGGACAAAGGCGACCGTTTCCCGGTGGGTCGAGATACCCGGCCCCAGCGCCACCACCGACTTGCCCTCCAAAATTTTGGCCAAGCAGTTTTCTTCGGCTGCCCGAGCGCTGATCGTTCCCGACTCCGTGTCCGGCAGAGGCTCCGTCATCATTTCCCCCAGCATCGAGGCGACGCTGGGAAGCATGCCGGCCGGCGTGGCCACGGTGACCAATCCCGAGCCCGCCCGCAGCGCCGCCTTGGCTGCCATGGCCGCCGCTCCCGTTTTGCCCCGCGAACCGGCAATCAACAGGACGTGGCCGAAATCGCCCTTGTGGGCGGCTGCCCGGCGACGCAGCGAGATTCGTTTCAGCTCCTGAGGATCAATCAGGTGGAGAAAGAGGCTTTTGTCCAGGTCGAGCGCTTCCCGAGGCGTGCCGATGGGAACGACGACGAGCTTGCCGACCTGCTCGCAGTTCGGAGGAAAAATTTGGCCGACCTTGGGAGCGGTGAAGGTGACGGTGTAGTCGGCCCGGATGGACTCGCCCAGCCTTTCACCCGAATCGGAAGCAAGACCGGAGGGTATATCCACCGCCACTACCGCCGCCCCGGTAAAGCTCAAGTTGATGTCGCGAATGACTTCCAAATAGAGGCCTTCGGCTGGTCCGGCGAGGCCCGTGCCCAGAATGGCGTCAATAATCAGCGAGCTTCCCAGCAAGTCGGGCTTGAGACCGATCCACTCGTCCAGGGTACGAACCACGTAAGGAAGAAATCCGATTTTGGAAAGGATGTCAAAGTTAAGGCGGGCATCACCCTTCAGCTCGTTGGGATCGCCAAGGAGAGCGACCTTGGGCAAGATGCCGCGCATGCGCAACTGTCGCGCGACCACCAGCCCGTCGCCGCCGTTGTTTCCCTTCCCGCAAAAAACGGCAATGCGACGCTTGGCGAGATCGGGAAATTCCTTCTCCAGGAATTCCACCACCCGCGCCCCGGCATTTTCCATGAGAAGGATGCTCGGGAGACCGTACCGCTGGGTAGAGATCCGGTCCGCCTCTCGCATTTGCGCAGCCGTGAGGACTTTCATCGAGCGCCGTCCTATCTCGCCATGGCCTCCAATTGCTTCAGGTCATTCGGTTGCCCCATGGCAATGAGGTGATCCCCGCCTTGGATGCGCGAACCGGCCGAGGGGTTGAAATGCATCTGCCCGTCAACCTTGGGGAGCGCCAGGATGATCACACCGGTATGGCGGCGAATACCGGAGTCCTCCAGGGTTTTGCCAGAAAGCGAGGAGCGGTCGGAGACCAGGACTTGTTCGATTTGCAGATCGAGGTCTTCGGCGCCGAAGAGGGTTGTTGCCACGTCAATAAAATCAAGGACATGGGGACGCAAGAGGCTCATGGCGATGCGCCGGCCGATGACGTGGTAGGGGGAGACCACTTCGGTAGCGCCGGCCTTGCGCAATTTATCGGCAGCATCCTCTTCGCTGGCGCGGGCAATGATTGGCAAGGTGGGATGCAGGCCCCTAGCCGTAAGAACAATGTAGAGATTCTCAGCATCGGTGGCCACAGCGGCGATCAAACCCTTGGCCTTTTCGATCCGCGCCGCCCGCAGTATCTCATCGCGGGTGGCATCTCCGATCAGGACGAGCATCTCCTCCGCAGCCGCCCACCGCACCCTGTTCTCGTCCCGCTCAATAATGACAAAAGGCACCGGCCGGGCGCGGAATTCCCTGGCCGCACTCCGACCGACGCGGCCCGCGCCGCAAATGATGTAATGGCCTTCGAGCTTGCTGATTTGCCGCTCCAAGCGACGCCTTCCAAAAAATGTGCCGAGCTCGAATTCTATCATCGCCTGGGTAAACGCTCCAATCAGGAAGAACAAAGAGGAAACACCGACAATGATAAGGAAGGTGTTGAAGAGCCTGCCGGCAGGAGATAGGGGGTGAAGCTCCTGGTAGCCGATGGTGGTCAGGGTGGTCAGCGTCATGTAAAGTCCGTCAAACCACGGCCAGCCCTCAATCCAGTGAAACCCCGCTGTCCCCACCAGCAGGATGGCTCCCACTATTGCGACGCCTACTTTGATGCGGGAGTAAAGTTTCAAGGCAGCTCGCTCAGGCTAATGCATCCTGGCAACCAGCAGGGTCATGTCATCGTCCTGCTCGGCGCCGGCGGTCCATTCATCCACCCGCCTCATAATTTCAGCGATCAGGGCTTCCGGAAACTTGCCGCTGTGCTTGTGAACAATGGCCGCCAGCCGATCTTCGCCGAAAGCCTCGCCATAGGCATTCTCGCACTCGGTAATGCCGTCGGTATAGGCCACCAGCAACGAGCCGGGGTTCATGGGCACAGTGCCTTGCTGATAACTGGCTTGCTCAAAGAGCCCCACCACCGTGCCGCCCGCTTCCAGTCGTTCGATCTTGCCGCCGGCGCAGTGGAGAGGCGGGAGGTGACCGGCATTGGTGTAGGTGAGCAGGCCGGTTGGACTGTCGAAGATGGCACAACAGAAGGTGGCGTACGTTTCCGGTGATGTGCTTTCAAAAAGTTGACGGTTCAACCGTTCAGCCAGCCGGGAGGTGTCCGGACTGCCAGCGCTTGCGCCATTCGCCCTCAGGTAACTCCGCAAGGCCGATTGAATGGTGGCCATCAGGAGTGCTGCTGAAATGCCCTTCCCGCTGATGTCGCCAATGGCCAGGCCGAGGCGATGTTCGCCAATCCGAAAATAGTCGTAGTAATCGCCGCTGACCCGCCTTGCCGGCCGGCACGCTCCGGCCAGCTCGAGCGAACCCACCTGCGGGACTTCTCGCGGGAAGAGTTGCGCCTGAACCTGACGGGCAATTTCGACCTCGCCCTCAAGCTTCTGCTTCTCTCGAACTTCTTCGATAAGCCTGGCAATTGATTCGGTCATGCTGTTGAAGGACTCTCCCAGCACGCCAAGCTGGTCCTTGGCGGTCGTCCTGATGCGATAGGAAAGGTCGCCCGCCTGCACGTGTTGCGTACCCTCATACAAGCCGGCTACGGCTTTGGTCACGGTGCGTGTAAGGACCACCCCGGCAACGAGCGCGAGGATTTCCATAACCAGAAAAACGATCCCCGCGGCAACCAAAATGACAAGCGGAACGGATCGGATCTCCCCCAGTGTGCTGAACAGTTGCGCCATCAGGACCGATGGCCGGGAAGTAAAATAAATAAACACGGGAACGGTTTTGGCTTCTTCCCCCGGGATCCATTCATGGACATCGAACTTGGAGTAACCGCGCAATACCATATCCAGCCGGTTGGCGGGTGGAGCGAGGGCGAGCCTGGCGCGGGCCACTACGCCGGCCAAGTTGAATCGTCGGTTGCCGAAAGTAAGAGAAACTTGCCCCCGAGTCACTTGTTGCACCTCAGTCGTAGCGCGCAGCTCGGCCGGCCCGACCCGGTGGCGCAAGTGCGAAAAAACCTCGTCGCTCAAGGGCGCGGCAAGGCTGAGGGTAAGATTTCCCTGCGGGAGCGCTGTCACGCGCACGGAATGAAAGCGAAGTCCGTCACCGTCCCGAACGATCCCGCTGAATCCTCTTCGCGACCACTCGGGCAAGGGTTGGGCAACCGGCCGCAACGTCCCTGCCTCTTCCATCCCATAAGCTTCCTTACCCAGCTCGGCTCGAGAGGCAAGCCCGGGCATCCCGGCAATCAGTTCGCCAGACCACTGGGGCATGATATGCCGGACGGCTTCACTCAGCCGCTCGCCAGCGCGCACATGCTCTGCCAGGTCGCCCAGAAGCGCCCGGTTAGCCGCGTCAATCTCATCGGCTTTGGTTTGCAAATCACTGATGAGCAAATAGGCACCGAGCTGACCAAACGTCAGGTATCCGGACAAGAGGACCATGGCGACAATCAGCACCACCGGCACCACGGCAATGAAAACGTAGGTGACGAGCAGCCGATTGCGCAGCCGCCAAAGGATGAGCCGCCGCAGGCGCCCCAGCAGGCGGAAAGTCAAGAGCACGGCAGCGAGGAATAGCACGACGCCGACGAAGCGCGTGCCGGAGACGGCACGGCCGCTGATCCACCCGGCCAGCCGAAGGATCACGTAAACAAAGGCCGCACCGGCTGTCAGCCGCGCCAGCCGGCTCTTGGGCAAAATCTTGCGCATGGTGTTGCGAATAGCTGGAGAGAACATCGAGATGCCGGCGGAAGCTGCCGAACCAACGAGCCTGCTGCCGCTTCACTTCCGCAAGAGAGTCTATCGAAAGTGACCCAAAGAGGGAAGCGCCACCCTATCCTTAACACGGCACTGCAACCGAGCGAGGATGGAGATCGCCACCAGCCGCGCCGCGAACCCATATCCAGCGTGAAGAGGCTGTTCCCGAGAAGGATGAGAAGCGGTCGCCTGTCTGATACGCGCTCGGCCACTGAATCAAGCCGGCGGGACGCTGGCGCTACGGAGTTGACACTTTGGGGGAAGACACCAGCCGGAACTTGCCCGCCAAAGACTCTTTGGCTGCTATCCCTACGGTGCTTTGGGTGGGGTTGCCTTCCGCCGAAGCATGCTGTGGTTACGGCCGTAGGCGAGATAGATCACCAGGCCGATCGCCATCCAGATGAACAGGCGCTCCCAAGTCTCCTTGGGCAGGCCGTACATCAGGTAGAAGCAGGTAATCATCCCTGCCGGCGCCACAAACCAAATCCACGGGGCACGGAAGGGTCGCGCAATTTGTGGCTTGGTATAACGCAGGACCCCCACGCCAGCGCAAACCAGGATGAAAGCAAAGAGGGTGCCGATGCTCACGAGGTGGCCGAGGACGCCAATGGGGAAAAGTCCTGCAGCAATGGCGACGGCGATTCCGGTCAGGATGGTAGTGACATATGGGGTGCGGAACCTGGGATGAACCTTGCTGAAGGCCCGCGGTAGCAGGCCATCCCCGGCCATGGTCCAGAAAATGCGCGGCTGTCCCAACAGCATAACCAGGATAACCGAACTCAGACCGGCGATGGCGCCGATCTTGACCACGAAACGCATCCAGTACAACCCGGTGGCGTTGATTCCGACTGCCATCGGATCCGGTACATTCAACTCTTTGTAAGGGACAATCCCGGTGAGCACGACCGAGACGGCGATGTACAGAATGGTGCAAATCACCAGACTTGTCAGGATGCCGATGGGCATATCCTTTTGCGGGTTCCTGGCCTCCTGGGCGGCCGTGGAAACGGCGTCGAAGCCGATGTAAGCGAAGAAAATCACTCCCGCCCCGGTCAGGATGCCCGTCCACCCGAATTGTTCAAAAACTCCGGTGTTGGGGGGTATGAAGGGCGTCCAGTTGGCGCGGTTGATGTAGCGGATTCCTACCAAGATGAACAGGATCACCACACCCACTTTGACGAACACAATGGTTGTGTTCACATTGGCCGATTCACGGATGCCGATCACGAGCAGAGAAGTGACGAGACCGATGATGAAGATGGCAGGCAGGTTGATGATACCCGAGGCCTGCGAACCGTCCGCCAGAGTTACCTGCAAAAATGGGCCTGCGGTAAATTGCGGCGGGATGACAAGCCCGATGTCTTTCAACAAGCTGACCACATAGCCCGACCAGCCCACCGCCACGGTGGCAGCGCCCAGCGAGTATTCCAGGATCAGGTCCCAACCGATGATCCAGGCGAGGAACTCTCCCATCGTGGCATAGGAATAGGTGTAGGCACTGCCGGCAATCGGGATCATCGCTGCCATCTCGGCATAGCACAGGCCGGCAAAAACACAGGCAATCCCCGCGGCGACGAATGAGAGCACAATGGCCGGCCCGGCGTGCTGGGCGGCGGCCTGGCCGGTCAGGACAAAGATTCCTGCGCCGATGATCGCCCCCACGCCCAGCATGACCAGGTCAACCGCGCGAAGAGCACGCTTCAGACCATGTTCGGTGTCCGCGGCCTGTTTGAGCAAGAGGTCAAGCGGTTTGGTGGCGAAGAGTTGACTCGCCATGCACTACCTCCACATTCGGCGCGGAAGTAAGCCTCCACGCAAAACAGCGGAAGCAAGCTTCCGCACTCCACGCTCACGGGCGGCCCGCCCCAGAATTATTCAACGAACTCCTGAGACACGACACTATAGGGAAGCCGCCTTCTTGTGCCACACCCAGTAAACAGGGACGCCCAAGAACACAATGATCAAGCCCGGCCAAGTGTAAAGCGGTTTGTATATCAACAGGAGCACCTCAATCAAGACCGCCATTCCTATGTATAACAGCGGCACGGCGGGATAGCCCCACGCCCGGTATGGCCTCACCATCTCGGGTCGTTTGGCCCTCAGGACGAAAAGACCCGAGATGGTCAAAATGTAAAACAAGAGAACTGTGAAAATGATGTAGTCGAGAAGCTGGCTGTAAGTCCCGCTCAGGGTCAGCAAGCAAGCCCAGAGGCATTGCGCGATCAGAGCAGCGTTGGGCGAGTGATATTTGGGGTTCAGGTCGGCCAGGCGGCGAAAGAACAAGCCGTCTCGGGCCATGGCGTAGTACACTCGCGCCCCGGCCAGGATCAGTCCGTTGTTGCACCCAAAGGTTGAGATCAAAATGGCGCCGGCCATGAGAAAGAGGCCGATGGGGCCGAAGATCACTTGGCCGGCGGCGGCGCCGACGCGATCTTCGGCGGCGTGCTGAATCCCCCTGGCGAGCACGGTAGCGCCGGTGGCGCTTCCTTGAAGAGGCAGCATGGCCAGGTAGGAGACATTGGCCAGAACATAGAGGAGCAGGACGATGCCCGCGCCCAGGGCGAGGGATCGGGGCAAGTTTCGACTGGGTTCGCGCACCTCAGCGGCGGTGAAGGTCACGTTGTTCCACGCATCAGCAGCAAAGAGCGCCCCAACCATAGCGACGGCGATGAGGCGGACGGTGGTGCCGGAGAAATCCACTCCCTGCCAGAAGTTCCCGAAATTGGCCGCCAGTGCCGTCGCATTCTTTCCCAAAACAAAACCAAGGACAATCAGAGCCGCCAGCGCTCCGGTCTTCACAAACGTGAAAATGTTCTGTACCAGCGCCCCCATCCGCAATCCCCGCATGTTGACCAGGGTGAGCGCGATGATGGAAAGGATGGCGAGGAGATTCTGAGTGGTCAAATCCATGGGGCGGTTCAGAAACGGCAGGGTCCCGAAGTGCAAAAGCACCCGGGTGCTGGAAATGAACGGCAGAAAGACGCCCGCGAATTTGGCAAAGGCAATCGCCACCGCGGCAACTGTCCCGGTCTGGATCACCAGAAACAGAGCCCAGCCATAGAGAAAGCCCCACAAGGGGCCCAAACTTTCTCGCAGATAGACATACTGGCCACCGGCCTTCGGCATGGCGGCGGCGAGTTCCCCATAGCTGAGCGCCCCGATCATGGTCAGGACCCCGCTAACCAGCCAGACCAGGAGCAAGCCTGCCGGAGAAGGTACCTGGCGGGCGATGTCGGCTGACACGATGAAAATGCCCGAGCCGATCATCGAGCCGATCACAATCGTGGTGGCATCCATCAGCCCGAGGCCGCGAAGCAATTCCACTCGCTGCCGAGTGACCATGCGATTGGCTGTCAGTTCTGACACTCCCTGCTCCTCCTGGCCCCGCCAAGGCGGGGCGGGCTACAACGCTCGCAACACTTCCAGGTATTGACGCGCGCGGGCACCCACGTCGGCAGCTTCGATCAGGTCGCGGATGACCGCGACCGAGTCTGCCCCGGCGGCCAAAGCCTCCGGCGCCGTCTCCAGGGTAATCCCGCCGATGGCGACCAGCGGCTTGTCCGTGATCTTTCGCGCCTCACGAATGAGTCCGAGACCAACGGGAGGCCGCGCGCCCTCCTTGCTGATCGTTGGAAAAATAGGCCCGATGGCGATGTAGTCGGCGGTGGTGGTCGCGGCCGCTTCCACCTCTCCCAGGGTATGCGTCGAAAGGCCGACCCACGACTCGCCGCCCACAATGGCGCGGGCCTCCTTCGGGTCCAGGTCCTCCTGGCCGAGATGAACACCGCCGCTCGCCGTCAGCCGGGCGATGTCGCAGCGGTCGTTCACCACGAACCGCGCTTCCGCCGCCTTCATGTTCCGGGACAGGTTCTGACAGACGGTGAAAAGTTGCCGGCTGGAGGCCTTTTTGTGGCGGTATTGAAACAGCCTGACGCCAGCGGCGATCAGCTTTTGAGCGGAGGCTTCCACAGCCGGACCAAGGATGCTTCCGTCAAGGACGGCGTAGAGGCGTGGAAACATGCTCCTTCCACCTATTGGCCATTCGCCGCGAGACATTCCGGGTGATCTTTCCCCATCCCGCAAAGCGGGACCGGTCTTGTTCAAACGGCACTAGTGCCGTTCCAACTAATTGAGCAGAATAGCGAGCTGGTGCCCTTCCAACTATTTGGGGCCATTTTCCGCAAGTCGCAGGGCATGCTTTATTGATCATACAGGATCGAGATGTATAGGCTCATCAAGTTGGAACGGCACTAGCGCCCCGCCAAGGCGGGGTTGGACGACCAGCGCTCAAGAAAATGGGTGTCGTACGTCCCGGCAAGAAAATCCGGGTCGGCCAGGATTTTCCGGTGCAACGGAATGGTTGTTTCGACGCCTTCGACGATGCACATCTCGAGCGCCCGCGCCATGCGCATGGCCGCCTCCTTCCGATCCTTGCCGCGCACGATCAGCTTGGCGATCAAGGAATCATAGTACGGGGGAATGACGCAATCGGCGTGGGCGGCGGTATCCACACGGACACCGGTCCCGCCGGGGGTGTGGAAGGCGGAAATACGTCCCGCGCAGGGCATAAACGTTTCCGGGTTCTCCGCGTTGATGCGGCACTCCATGGCGTGACCGCGAATCTCTGTTTCGCCGGCAGCCACTTCCTCCACCCGCTCGCCGGCGGCCAACTGAATCTGCGCTTTAATCATGTCGATCCCGGTGACCATTTCCGTCACCGGATGTTCCACCTGAACGCGCGTGTTCATTTCAATGAAAAAGAAATTCCGGTTCTCATCGACCAAAAATTCGAGGGTCCCGGCATTGCAGTAACCGAGAGCTTCTATCGCCCGGACAACCGCCCCGCCAACTTCGGCGCGCAGCTTTGCGTCCATGATGGGGGAAGGCGATTCTTCCAATAGCTTTTGATGACGCCGCTGGATGGAACATTCGCGCTCGCCGAGGTGGACGACTTTGCCGTGCCGGTCGCCCAGCACCTGAAACTCAATGTGTCGCGGCCGTTCAATCATCTTCTCGACATAGACATCGCCCGTTCCGAAGGCCTGGGCAGCTTCGTTTTGGGCCGCGGCCAGGGCGTCAGCAAAATCCTCCGGAACATTCACGATGCGCATGCCCCGACCACCTCCCCCGGCGACCGCCTTGACAAACACCGGGTAGCCGATGCGCCCGGCTACGGCCAACCCCTCCTCCACGGTGTTGATCACGCCTTCCGACCCGGGCACGACCGGCAAGCCAGCCTTGGCCATTGTCCGGCGGGCTCGGTCCTTCTCGCCCATCAACCGAATGATCTCAGGATCGGGCCCAATGAAAGCAATCTGCGACGCCTGGCAGACTTCGGCAAAACGGGCGTTTTCCGAGAGAAAGCCGTATCCGGGATGAATGGCGTCCACGTTGGCGATTTCAGCGGCGCTGATCACATGGGGAATGTTCAAGTAGCTCTCGGTGCTTGGGGCAGGACCGATGCAGATGGCCTCGTCGGCAAAGCGCACGTGGAGCGAATTGCGGTCGGCTTCGGAGTAAACGGCCAGGGTACGAATCCCGAGTTCCTTGCAAGCGCAGATAATGCGGAGAGCGATCTCGCCTCGGTTGGCTACCAAAATCTTTTTGAACATACTGAAGGTTGCTTGGGGGTCAGGCAGCGGCCAGGCTCACCGGCGTTTCAGAGGCCGAATGGCAAACAACGGCTCACCGTACTCGACCGGCTGGCCGTTCGGGACGAAGATTTTCACGATCTCGCCGGCAAGCTCCGCTTCAATCTCATTCATCAACTTCATGGCCTCAATGATGCAGAGCACCTGCCCCACCTGAACCTGTGTACCGATCTGCACAAGGGCCGGAGCTCCAGGCGCGGGAGCTTCGTAAAAGGTACCCACGATGGGCGACTTGATGATGGTGAGGTCCTCATCGCCAGCGACGCGACCGGCCGACTCGAATGCCTCGAATTCCGTTTCCGCTCCTGACGCCCCCGCCACCGGGAGGGTCGAGAGGGCAGGGTTGTCTCCCCTGACCTCGCCCCGGGCGCGATTGGGGAGCGAGCTCGCCTTGGCCTCCCGGCGGATTCGAATGCGCTGCCCGCTCTTCTCCTGTTCGAATTCCTCCACCCCTCGTTCAGCCATGAAATCAAGCAGTCTTTCGATCTCCCGGAAGTCAATCCCCCGGCTGTTCCGCGCCCCGCCCTTCTCGATCTTTCTCTTCTTGTCCTTCTTCATCGTCACAATTCCTGCAAAGCGCGCGGGGCATCCGTCAAGAATTCATTGCCTGTCTCGGTGATGAGAAGATCGTCTTCCACTCGCATTCCTCCCACCCCTTCAAGGTAAACGCCCGGTTCGATGGTTATGACCATCCCCGGCTTCAGGGGTGCTTTCTCGCCTTTCCCGACGCGGGGCGCCTCGTGAACCTCCAGACCGAGCCCGTGGCCGGTGGCATGGACGAAGTAGCGGGCCAGTCGTCTGCCTCGCAACAACCGCCGGGCAGCCGCATCCACTTCGCCCGCCGCCATGCCTGGAAGCGCGCGCTCCCTGGCGGCGGATTGGGCATCGAGAATCGCCCGAAACCACCTCTTCATGCGAGGCGGCGCTTTGCCGACGTAGGCGGTGCGTGACAGATCGCTACAATAGTGGCCGAGTATAACACCAAGGTCTAACACCACCAACTCATTTTGCCCGATGGGTTTATGGGTGGCGCGGCCGTGCGGAAAAGCGGAGCGCCTACCCGAGGCTACCATCGTCCCGAACGCCACTTCTCCCCCTGCTCGCCGGATGCGGTAGTCGATCTCGGCCGCGACCTCGTCTTCTCTCACTCCCGGACGGATGATGGGCATGACATCGCGGGCGACGTCGGAAATGAGTCGGGCTGCCTGACGCATGGCAGCCAGTTCGCTTTCGTCCTTGCTCTCGCGTAACCCTTCGACCCAGCCCTGGCCGGCAGTCCAGCGCAGCCGAGCGTGGCGTTGCTTGATCGAGAGGGCGACGGCGTGGGTCAAGCGAGACGCCTCAAAACCGACACGGCGGGCACCGCTTCGCGTCAACCATGCGGCTGCCTCGTGGACGGCATCTTGGCCGATTCTGGTTCGAATCTTGTTGACCTCGTGCCTGGCTTGCAGACGGTAACGCCCGTCGGTCGAAAACAGTAGAGCATCGCCAGTCACGGCCAAGGCTCCGGCAGTGCCTGAAAACCCGGTCAGGTAAAAGATATTGGGGAGGTGGGTAATCAGAAGGCCGTCGAGCTTCCCTTTGGCCATCGCCTCCCGCAAGCGATTCAGTCGCTGGGCGCGGAAGTTCATAAATAAAAAGGAGAGGGCTTGCGCCCTCTCCCCATTCTAGCTTGACGGTTGGCTCTAGGACGGAACAATTTTCGGGGTGATGAAGAACAGCAGCTCTTGCGAGCTGGTCTCCACCTTTTGGCGCTTGAAGAGGTGGCCGATCACCGGGATGCTCCCGATCAAAGGCACCTGGGCGATGTTGATCTGCTGGTTGGAAATAATCACGCCGCCGATGACGACCGTCCCGCCATCGTTCACGAGCACCTGGGTGGTGGCGGCCTGGGTGTCCAGCGCCGGGATGCCGTTGATCCTCGGAATGCCCGGGTCAATGGCGGTGTTTTCCACGTCGATGTCCATGAACACCGTGTTCTCTGCGGTAATCTGCGGCGTTACGGTCAACCGCAGAGTCACGTCAATGAACTGCACCGAAATCGTGTTGTTGATGGTTGTCTGGATGGGAATCTTTACGCCCTGACTGACCGAGGCTTTGACGTTGTTTTGAGTGACCACTTTCGGCTTGGACAGAAGTTTACCAATGCCTTTGGATTCGGCGGCGCTGATGATGAAGTCCAGGGCCAGATTGGGTGAGCTGTGAGCAAAGGTAACGCCGCTGGTCGGCGCCGATGTAGGCAAGTTGACGTTCAAGGGAATCTGATTCCCGGCGGTGCCGCCGGCAACCACCAGCGGCGGAATGGGGAGACCGAGTCCGCGAATCACCGGGCTGGTGAAACCGCCCGGGCCGACCAAGCCGCCGAAAACGGTGCGAGCATTCGCCGAGGTTGCGAAACCGAATTGGGTTCCAATCTCCCGGGCAAACTGCCGGCTGGCAGTGACCACTCTCGCTTCAATCTCCACCTGGAGCGACTTCCGGTCAAGCTGCCGGATCAGATTGTCCATCACGGGAATGACCATGGGGATGTCGCGGATGATGAGGGTATTGGAGCGGTCGTCGGCGATCAGCTCGCCACGTGGCGAGAGAAACCTCTTGAGCGTGTCCTTGAGCGTCCCGGCTTTGGCATAGCTCAATACCCGGGTGGTGGTAACCGGGTCGACCGCCTGTGCCCTGGCCAGCGCCAAGTCGCGACGCATATCTTCCTCACGCTTGAGCGTTGTCAGAGTCGCAAGCCGCAAAACATTGCCCTCGAGCTCCTTGCCCAATTCGTTGTTCCTGAGAACGATGTCAATGGCCTGGTCCCACGGGACATCATCGAGCACGATCGTCAAGGTGCCTTTGACGGCCGGGTCCACGACAATATTCAGCC
Source organism: Candidatus Acidiferrales bacterium (assembly GCA_036514995.1). Lineage (NCBI taxonomy): Bacteria > Pseudomonadati > Acidobacteriota > Terriglobia > Candidatus Acidiferrales > Candidatus Acidiferrales bacterium. The sequence goes on along the minus strand of DATBWB010000002.1, from coordinate 19,329 downwards.
CGCTGATCTCGTGAATGAGGCGGAAGAAGTCCTTGAGTTCAACGTCTTTGAGGTTCACTGAGATGGGTTCACCGGTGTACTTCGGCTTGGGCGCCTGTTGAGCGGCTGCTTCCGGCGCAGGTTGCTGCTGTGCCGGCGCCGGTTGTTCCTGCACTCGGGCAGCAGCGGTCACCGGAGTCGCAGCCGAAAGCGACACGGCCGGCGAACTCGAAGGGGAGGGCGATGCCAGGCTCGCCAGGGTTGCTGGCACGGCCAACAACGGCGAACTGTCCTGGCTCATGGTCACCATTTCTGGTTTGCTTTCCGCCCTTTTCTGGACCTCGGTTCGCGGCATTGCCTCTTCCGCCGGCTCTTCCTTCGCTACCGCGGATGCTGGCGACGGAGCCACGACTTGTGGGGCCACCGCAAGCGAATCGGTTGTGGATTCCGGCCGGGCAATCTCAGCCTTTTCGGTTGCCGCCAGGCTCGTTTCGACGACCGCCGGTTGGGCGGCCACTCCGGAATTTTCAGGGACCGCCGGGGTAACGGCGGGCTGCTCGGAAGCCTCCGGCGGCGCCGGCAAACTGGTTGGCGCGTCCGCGTGCGCTGTCTTTGTCGGCTCGGCTGGAGGTTGCACTGCTTCCCCAGACTGGGGCTCGGGCTGCTGTGCCCTGGCAATTGCTTGCGTCTGGCCAGGGGTGACAAAGAGAAGCCTCAGCGTGTCATCCGTCAGGTCAATCTTGTATTCGGCAAACTCTTCCAAGTCCACGACGACGCGGGTCACTGTGGGTTGGAACTGCCCCACGCGAACTGCCTTGACCGGAGGCATCTGGCCATTCACCCGTCGGCGCACCACCCTGGCGGTTGTACCCGGAAAGTCGAGCACTAGGCGCGGGGGATTTTCGGCCCGGCTGATCTCGTAATGCAATCGCCCATCCGCCTCTACCAGCACGACTGGCCCTGACGACGTTTCCAAAGACACATTGCGAATGGCTGTCGCCATCCTGGCAGTGGAGGGAGCGGATGGCTCAGCCCGCGGGAGCTCCAGCATCGCTTGTTCGGCATGGGTGGAGGCCTCACCAAAGCGGATAATCAGGGTATCAGCCGGTTCATGGGTTACTGTCGGCGTGATGGGTTCGCGCAGCAAGAACTCCAATCTCAATACCGGCCGGTTGTTGGCTGCGAATTGCAACAAGCGGTAGCTGGTCACCAGCTTGGAGGAGAGCACGCGGGCGCTCCCCGGCTGGCTGGAGCGCACACCCGGCAAATCCACCACGTAGAGATTCTCGCTGGGACGGTAGGAGGTGTAATCAAACGGGCCGGTCGCTTTGAGCGTCAAGCTGACAGCGCCGGCTTCCACCGCCGCCTTCAGCTGCGTCACCTGAACCGGCGTCCCGCTCGGCGGGATCGCCGATGCCGGCTCGGCAGCCCAGCCCTGCGCCGCCAACCCCGCTATCAATAAGATGCTGCTGATTGCCCAAGCATGCTTCTTCATTTCTCCTCTCCTGCCGTCGTCGGATAGAGTCTTTTGACAACCTCGCGAGTAATGGCGCGCCCAAAAAGGTCTTTGGAGTTCTCCTGGAAGGTGACGCTTTCTGGACCAATCTTCTGTACGGAACCATCGTAGAGCTGGTCGCCCTCGCGCAAAAAATAGGTTCGTTTGGAGGTGTTGGTCACGACCGCCAACATGCCGTTCGGGGCACGGACAATCCCGTCCACCCTGAGCTGGGCGATGATCAGTCCTGCCTTGCCCGGCGGCAAGTTCACGGTCACACCGACAAGCAACATCGGGTTGCGAAAGGGATCGCGGCGGGCTGAAATGGGCGGCAGGGGTGGCGCAGCCCTTTCCTTCTCTTTGGCCGGCCGAGCGGTCTTCACTTCCCGTTTGGCTGTCACGGCCGGGGCCGGGCTGGCGGCGGCTGGGTCGGCCGACACCGCCTTCTTTTCGCCAACGGGCTTCAACGGTCGCTGTTTGGCAGGCATGGCCTCGGCTGGTCGGGCTTGCGCTGGAGTCAGGCTTGCTGCGGGAGCCAGCAGCGCGGTGGCGGCAGCCGGCTTCTCCACGGCGGGTTTGGCGGCCGAGAGCGAAAGGCTTGGGTGGGAAGCCGCCAACCCAAGCGTCATCACGCCCGTCATCGCCAGTAGCAAAGAGGTCTTACTCATCAGTTGCCTCACCCGCGCTATGATCGGTTCGGCTCCGGCTCTCATGGTCACTACCTCCGCCCCGGCTGGGCGACCGCCGGAGGGCCGGGTCTGGCTTCAACCGCCCGGGTGAAGAACGCCGTCACCAGGCACGTTCCGGTTACCGAGGTGGTGGGAGGGACGGGAAAGCGAATTTTTACCGTATCGCCAACGCCTTTCAGGGTGACTTCGGATACGTTGATGATCCGCGACAACCCCCGCATACGATCATAAAATTCCATGACACCGTAGTAAGGGCCGTCCAACTCCAGTTCAAACGGCATGTCCGAATAAAAATCATGGACGACAATGGGCTTGGCGGTGATACGACGAATCTGGATATGAGATGCGTTGGCCGAGTCCTGAATCATGCGGATGAATTCATCGGCCTGTTTTTCTTCGGGAACGATTTGCCGCAGGTTCTCAAGCTGTTGCTGGAGGGAAATCATCTCCGCCTGAAACTCTCGATAGCGGCGGTCGTACACTTGCAATTGGCTTACCTCGTTTCGAAGGCGGTCGAGCCGCCCGGCGGCTTCTTCTCGTTCCACTCTCTTCTCGGCCACGGGCGACATGGGGATGTATTCCCCGGCGATGACCAGGCCGATCGCCACCAGAAAAAAAACGAGCGCCTGCACAAACCAGGGCAACTCGCGAAAATTCATCGCCATCTCCCCCTCCCTAGCCCTTTGCCGGCGCGGCCCCGACCGGTCGGGGCGGGACAAATTCGCAGGTGACCGAAAAGATAAACGCCGTCACGCTGGGGCGGCGTTCGTCCTGCTTCGATTCCTTAATTTCCACGTTTTGGAAATAGCCTGACCGCTTCAAGTTGGTGATGAAGTTGGCCACGGCATGATTGGACCCGGCCATTCCATCCACGGTGAGCTGGTTGCCGGTCTGCTTGATCTGGGTCAGCCAGAGCAGTTCGGTGCGGTTGACGGTAGCGCCGAGGGAGTCGAGTAGCTGGACGGGCCCGGCCTGATTGCGGCGAAGGGTCTCAATCACCTCAATGCGCTGCTGGAGAACCTGCTTCTGGACCTCAAACGCTTCCACCTGTTGTTTGAGGGTTGCCAGCCGATCCTTCTCTCGCTGCTGAATGGCTACGTTGCGGTTGATGGACTGAACATCACGACCCAGGGACCAATAATGCAAGAATAGGATGATCCCCGCTCCCGCCAGAGCACTCAGCAAAAACACCAATTGTATGGTGGCTTCTAGCGGAACCGCCCTGCGTGCCGCTCTGGGTCTGGGCCTTCCGAGAAGGTTTATGCGTATCATATGGCCTCAAAGCTCCTCAGCGCCAAACCGACTGCAACTGCCAGCCGGGGTGCAAGCTCACGAATGCGCTCTTCCGGGTGTCGCACCGGGTCGTAACTGATCTTGCGAAAAGGAAAAAGCTCTTCCACGGGCACGTTGAATTCTTCTTTCAACAGTTCGAGCAAACCGGGAATCCTGGCCGAGCCGCCCGCCACATAGATTCGCTGGATGGCCTCTCCGGTGGCGGTGGCGCGGAAGAAGTCGAACGTTTTTTGGGTTTCCAGCAGGAGGATGTCGGAGACGGAATGCAGCACAGCCGCGCGGTGCTCCTCCGTCACCCCGGCCACCGCCCGGCCCTGCTTCAATCCCTCGGCGTCTTCGTAGCTGAGGTCGAGCTCCTTTTGCAGAGCGTCGGTGTACTGGTTTCCGCCCACGGAAACGTCGCGGGTGAACAGGGGCACGCCATTGCGCACGATGTTGATGTTCATGACGCTGGCGCCAATATTGAGCAAGGCCGCCGTTTGCTCCGGCGCCGGGTCATAGTTGACCTCGAAACAGTTCTGCAGGGCAAAAGCATCGATGTCCACGATGCTGGGGATTTTTCCCGCCTGGCTGAGCACGTTCGTGTGGTTCAAAATCTTTTCCTTCTTGACGGCGACGAGCAAAACATCCATCTGGGTCTCGGTGCCCTGCTCGAGCACGTTGTAGTCCAGGTTCACGTCAGAAATATCGAAGGGCACGTGCTGGCTTGCCTCCGTCTGGATGCGATCGTAAAGCTCTTCCTCGGACATGAAAGGCAGCGTGACTCGCTTCACGATCACGGAATGCCCGGAGACCGCCGTGGCCACATGCTTCGTCTTGATCCGCTGCTCGCTAAAGATCTTTTCAATCGCGCCCGAAACGGAGATGGCATCCATGATGGCGCCATCGACGACCGTGTCCGGCCCCAGCGCCTCCATGCCATAGTTGGCCAGCTCCAACCCCACCTTCCCCTGGCGCAGCTCCACCGCCTTCACCGAGCTCGATCCGATGTCCAGCCCAACCACCGCTTTTGCTTTGCCCCTTCCAAACATTTTCATTCCCCCGGCGACCGCGCTACCTTCTCCGATGCCTTTCCCCGGAACGAATCATTTGCTTTTCCATCCACCGATCCAGGATCGTCTTCTTGAACTTCCAGCGATTCCCCAACTTGAACGCAGGGATCTTGTCTTGATACACGTAACGGTAGAGCGTATCGGGTGAAACGCCCAGGTATTGGGAAGCCTGCCGGATATTCATCACTTCGCGAAGCTCAGCCATCTTCGGGAACTCGCGTACCTCCCCATGAAGGGGCTAGGCTGGGAAAAAGACGTGAACGCTTGCTCACGCAGGGGGTAGGCTAAAATCAGGCTGCCCCTATCTTTCACATTCTGGCCGTGGCTGTCAAGGAAAAATATCTAGGCAGTTCTTGGCAGTACACCCTCTAATTGCCCTAAATCGCCTGCAATCGCGGACATACCTCCCCCGGCCTGGCGGTCTGGATGCTCTTTGGGCCTCCAGTGGAAGGCAGCCTGCAAACCGAATCATCACTTGACTTCCTGGGGAAGTTTCTGTAGTTTTTGCGGCACGACCGTTTGGAAAAGCAATCTTCAGCAGGGGGTCATCATGCTCCAGAAACGCGGGTTATTGGTTGTGTTTGTTATCATGATTGTGGTCGGGCTGAGCCAGGTTGGCCAGTTGTGGGGGCAATCGGAAGCGACTACAGGGACGTTGCGCGGCACAGTAACCGATCCCTCGGGTGGGGTCATTCCGAATGCCAAGGTGACGCTCAAGCATCTGGAAACCGGCTACACCCGGGAGACAACCACCGGGCCCGACGGCTACTACAACCTGCCGCTGTTGCCCGTCGGCCTTTATGAGTTGCGAGTCGAGGCCGCCAATTTCGCCACGACACTCCAGACCAACGTGCCAGTAAACGTGGGACGGGTGGCCACGCTCGACGTGGAGCTGAAGGTTGGCGCCGCCCAAGAGGTGGTGGAGGTCACGGCAGCAATTCCCCTGGTCGAAACCACCCGGACGCAAACCTCGAGCGTGGTGGACGATGCGGCGGTGCGCGAGCTCCCCATTCACGGCCGCAATTATCTGGACTTTGTGCTTCTGACTCCGGGCGTCGTCCGCGACAACAACCGCGCCGGCGATATCAACTTTGGCGGCCTGAAGGGCACGCTCAACAGCCTACAGATCGACGGCGTGGACAACAACAACAACTTCTTCGGTCAGGCGCTCGGCCGAACGGGGGTGCGCGCTCCCTTTCAGTTCAGCCAGGAGGCGGTGGCCGAGTTTCAAGTGAAGACGAATAGCTATTCAGCCGAGTATGGCCGCGCCGGCGGCGCCGTCATCAACGTGGTCACCAAGACCGGCACCAACGAGCTGCATGGGGCGCTGTTTACCTTCTACCGGGACAACCGCCTGAACGCCAACAAGTGGGAGTTGAACCGATTGGGTCGCGCCAAGCCGCCGCTGCGCGTCTGGCAGTTCGGCGCCGTCGCCGGCGGACCTATCGTGCGTGACAAGGCCTTCTGGCTGGTCAACTACGAGGCCCAGCGGCGCAAGGAGCCGAACTCGATTATTTGCCCGGCTACCTCGGGTGCTGTCGCGGCTGCCTGCAGGGCTGCGGCGGCAGACTCCTTCCTCGGTCCACGCATTCAAGACTATCAGCGCCTGCTCGATCAGGACGTCTTCCTTGGGAAGGTAGATTGGCGCATCACGTCGAACCACAACCTGAGTGTGCGGTACAACCACCAGCGCTTCACCGGCGGCTCACTCGAGAATAGCGGCGACCTCTCCGTTCGTGATCACACCGGCGATAGCCTGGTGCGCACGCATACGCTCTCCGGGAGCCTGGTCTCGACGCTCGGGTCGAATTGGATCAACGAGTTCCGCTTCCAGTGGGGCCGTGATTCAGAACCCGGCACCGCCAACAGCACTGAGCCGGAGGCGGTTCTACGCGAGGCCGGCACCAACTTCTTGCTCATTGGCCGCAATAACTTCTCTCCTCGGGAGACCACCATCAACCGCGGCCAGTTCGTGGACAATGTCTCCTACGTGCGCGGGAAACATAGCTTCAGGTTGGGCACGGATATCAATCTGGAGCGCATCCTGAACTTCTTTCCCGGGTTGTTCAGTGGTTCCTATACCTTTTTCAGCTTGGCGGACCTTCTGGACAATCGGCGGCCGGATGCCGCTGCGCCCCTCACGGGGCGATATCAGCAAGGCTTTGGCGGGGCCGGGACGAGCGGCCCGACGACGCACCCCGACATCACTGAATACTCCTGGTTCGTGCAGGATGAATACCGCGCCACCTCGAACCTTACCCTGTCCTTCGGCTTGCGGTATGACGTGCAAACCAACGCCAAACCCTCGCTATTCAATCCGGACCCGCAACTGGCCGCACGCGGGGTGAACACGGGGCAGATGAACACCGACAAGAACAATTTCGGCTCACGGTTGGGGTTTGCCTGGTCGCCGCGTTTCCGGCGGCAATGGGTTGTGCGCGGGGGGTACGGGATTTACTATGGCCGGACGCCCTCGATCATGACGGCCACAGCAACCTCGCAAAACGGTTTGCAAGTCCTCAACCTTGATGTGGCGGGAAATTTGGCTTTCGTGCCCGCCTATCCCAATATCCTGGCTGCGCCGCCGACCGGCGCTGCACTGGCCACTCCCAACCTCTACGTCTTCGCCGGCGATTACGTCCAACCGTCCGTCCAGCAGGGCTCCCTGGGAATGGAGGTGGAACTCGCCGCCAACTGGTCGGTGGGTGCCAGCTACCTGTTTGTCAAGGGCACGCACCTATCGCGCAGCAATGACGTTAACCTGTCTGACCCCGTGCCCACCACCTTTCCCATTTCCACGGGCGGTTCGATGGCTGTTCTGCGCTTTCCCTCCACGCGCCCGGCTTCAAACTTCCGCCGTATCACCGAATTCCAATCGAACGCCAACTCGATTTATCACGGGGCGGCCTTCAATCTGAACAAGCGCTTCAGCTACCACGTTCAGCTTGGGGTGAGCTACACGTTGTCGAAGGCCATCGACGACAAGCCCGATTTCACGGCCGTGGTGGTGGGCGTCGATGACTCGAAACTGGCGGCCAACCCCAAGGGTCTCCGGGACGAGCGTGGCCTTTCCGATCAAGACTTTCGTCACCGCTTCGTGGCCCGTTATGTATGGGAGCTTGACTACTTGAACAAGCATGAGAAGTTCTTCGTCCGGCATGCCTTGGGGCACTGGTCCTTCAGCGGCATCCTCCAGGCTCAGAACGGCAAGCATTACTCGAGCCGGCTTGGCGGCGACCCGAACAACGACACCAACAGCTCTACCGACCGTGTTTCCGGCTTCAGCCGGAATACCAACACCCTGCCCAAGCAAGTCAGCTTCGACATGCGCCTCGGCCACGACTTCCCGATCTACGAGCGCGCTCGGTTCCAGTTCCTCTTCGAAGCCTTCAATCTCTTTAACCGGCCCAACTTCCGCGACGCCAACAGCATTCAGTTCAACTTGAGCAGGGCTAGCGCCGCCACTGCCACCACCAATTGCCCGGTGAACACTACCTGCTTTTTCCCGCAGTCCATCTTCGGGACGTTTGTGGGTACCTATGACCACCCGGGCGGCGGGAGCGCCAACCCCGGACCCGGGCCGCGCACGCTGCAACTGGCGGTGAAATTTCTCTGGTAGCTCCCCCAAGGAGTATCGGGATTTATCCCGATAGGCGGGTGCGGGTGAAGCCTGACCATTCATGACGGGCGGTGTTGCCGGGCTGACAATATGGGGTGAGGTGTGGGGAGCGAGCTCAGCGGGTGGCTCCCGGTGAACGATAGGAAGCTGATTGGCTGAAGCAGTCCGATGCAGGACCGGGTGAGAGGCTACAGCTCCAACCCGTACTTCTCTTCCACGCGGCGAGATTCCTCGAGGATTGCCGGCGGCGTCTTCCCCCTGAGGTTGTTCCAGACTCCCGGAATGGCGGTGCCGCAGGTGAGACACCGCCCGGCCTTCATGCGGTTTTCCAAGACGTCGTGCCAGGAGCGCTCGACGAGCTTTCCGCCGCAGCCGGGGCAGTAGGTGTGCGCCCCCTCGCTGTAGATGTTGCCCTCATAGACGTACTTCAACCCCACTTCCATGGCGATCTGTCGCGCCCGGTGGAGCGTTTCCGGCGGCGTTTTTGGCCGGTCCCTCAGCTTGAAGTCCGGATGAAACGCGGTAAAGTGTAAGGGCACATCGGTCCCCAGCTCCTTCAGGATCCACTCGGCCAGCTTCTGCGTCTCCGCCGGATCGTCGTTGAGTCCGGGGATCATCAGGTTGGTAATTTCAAACCAAACGTTGGTCTCCGTCTTGAGCCACTTCAATACCTCGAGCACAGGCCCAAAATGAGACAGGGTAATCTTGGAATAGAACGTTTCGGTGAAGGCCTTCAAGTCCACGTTGGCGGCGTCAATATAATCGTAGATGTCGTGGAAGGCCTCGCGGGTGACATAACCGTTCGTCACCATCACCGTGTTCAATCCCGCCTCGTGCGCCGCTTGCGCGATATCCACGACGTACTCGCCCCAGATCGTCGGCTCGTTGTAGGTGAAGGCCAGGCTCGGACAACCGTAACGGATGGCCAGTTTCACCACGTCCTCGGGCGGGAGATAGGCCGAGTTCACCTGGTCGTGCTTCGATTTGGAAATGTCCCAGTTCTGGCAGAAGAAGCACCCCATGTTGCACCCGGCTGTCCCCATCGAAAGAATCCGCGTTCCGGGCAAGAAGTGATTCAAGGGTTTCTTCTCGATGGGATCAATCTGTATGGCGGCCGGCGAAGCGTAACCGAGGCTGTAGAGTTTTCCGCCGACGTTCACCCGGATAAAGCAGAATCCGGTCTTGCCCTCGCCGATATGACAATGACGCGGGCAGAGATAGCAATGCGCCCGGCCATCGCTCTCTGTTTCCCACCAGCGAGCTTCTTTGAGCGTCTCCGTCTTTTGCAGAACCTTCAGATCTTCCACAGAAGTCCTACCTTCATATCCCTCCGCGGGCCAAGTTCAAGGGCTTTAGACCATTATACGACTTTGCGTGACACCATCAAAATGTTTTGCCCACGGCTGCCCTGGTTTCTTCCGCCCAGTCGAAGAACTCCTTGATCCTTTTCCGCTCCCGCCAGATCAGCCGGCAAAACTCTTGCCGCGTCAGTTTCTCGGCGTGAACACCGAAGTAGGTTTCGAGCCGCCAGCGCAAGTAGGGGCTTCTCCAAGGCCGAAGCCGGTACCCCCGGCTCATCCTCCACATGGACTTCCAAGCGGTCAACATCCCGCCCCATTCCCCCTCCGCTATTCTACTCCCCCTGAGCCCGCCTTCCCCGCGGCAACCTTGGATGCTAGAATGAGGCCCCACCGGAGATGAGGCTTCCGGCTCGATCCGAGCGGGAAAATACTCAGGTCTTCGAGGGACCATGACCGATAAGGACAAAGAAGATTGTTACTTCCGCGGCGTGGACCTTTTCGCTTCAGGCAAGCAAGACGATGCGATTCGGGCGTACGAGGAAGCTCTTGCCATCGATCCCGCCTACACCGACGCCCTTCACGGTTTGGCCCAATCCTATGCCGCCAAAGGCGAATTTGACCGGGCCATCGAAGCTGCCAAACGCATTGCCGAGATCGATCCCGACGACGTCCTCGCCCACACAAGTCTTTCCATCTTCTATCAAAAGAAAGGCCTGATCCCCGAGGCTGAGGCGGCCGCCTCCCAGGCCCGCATCCTGGGTTGGAAACAACAACTCAAAGACAAGCAGTCGCCTCCATCTTGATTCGGTTGCCGGTTTTTTGAATTGGAAAGGCGTACGAACTTGCCCAAAGGGAAAGTTGAAATCGAAAATTCTCGTTCCACACGGAGAGGCGCATGAGTCTAACCCGGGTCGGGTGGAGGCCTGCTGTCTGGCTGGTTTACATCGTCATCGTCTTTGAAATCCTGTTTATGATCAGCCCGTTCGCGCTCTACTACTACTCTGCCTACGCTCCATTCCTCAACCTGATCGGGAGCTCCCCGGCGACGGCCTGGCTTGACCGCTTCTTCCTGCCGCACTTTTCCCATACCTCCTCGCAGACGTTGGAGGCGCTTTCCCGCTGGAACGAGGGTATCTTCCTGGCCGGACTCATTCTGTTCGCCATCGGCTTTGCGCAGGTGTACGGGTCGAAGCTTCTGCGACGCGGGCAGGTGGTGAGCGGGGGGCTCTACCGCTGGATTCGCCATCCGCAATACCTCACCGTGGGCGTGATGGGCATCGGCGTGTTGCTGCACTGGCCACGGTTTCTGGTGCTGGTGGGCTACGTCACCATGCTCTTCCTCTACTACTTCTTGGCGCGGCACGAAGAGCGGAGCTGCTTGGCCCGTTACGGCGAAAGCTACCGCAGCTATCTTGCCCGTACCGGGATGTTTTTCCCCCGAAGCTGGTTCGGCTGGGTCCCGGGCTGGCTGCCGGAAAGAGGTTGGCAACGCGGGCTGGGGCTGGCGGCAGTGTATGCGTTGCTGCTTAGCGGCGCTCTACTGGCAGGTTCCTGGTTGCAGAATTATTCTCTCCAGCATATCTCGTCGTTTGCCACGGCGGACTTGGTTGTGCTCTCCCCGGCGCAATTAGCCCCTGGGCGGCTCGAACAGGCAACCAAACTCGCCCTGGCCGATGGCAACGTGGCAGAAGCGTTGCGCGCGGAAGGCTACGGCCAAGGGGAAAAATTCCTGGCCTATGTTGTGCCCATCGCCTGGCGCCTGCCTGACCTGCCCATGGAGACCCAGCAAGAGGGTGGGCACTACACACCGCGCCAGTTCAATCCCGATGCGCTCAAGGTGCTTTTCACGCGCGTTCTGATGTATGACGGGAACACGCAGGGGCTGGAGATCGTCAAGCACGCGGTCAAGCGCGAAAGCATCGTGCTGGTGAAACTCGATCTGGCCAAGCGCACGGTGCTGGGCCGGGAGAAGCCGCCGACAACCGTACGCTGGGGCGACGTCCCCACGCCCTATTTCTGAACCATGGGCTGTCGTGTAGGGGGTGGTCTCTGGACGGCCGTTGTGTAAGGCCCGGTCTTCAGAACGCCCCTCACCAGGGACTGGGCAAGCTGAAGACCGGCCCTCCCCATTGGGCAAGCTGAAGCTTGCCCCTACCGCTCCAGCTAGGCGCCCTTCGCCAGTTGCTTCTTCATCGCATCAAAAAATTGCCCAACCATGATCTTGGCCGCTCCCTGTAACATGCGCTGTCCCACCGCCGCGATCACCCCGCCCACCTGCGCTTCGCCGCCGTATCGAATTTCTGTCTCGTTACCCTTTGCCACCAGCTCAAGCGTTCCTTCTCCTGTGATAAACCCGGGCGCGCCCCGTCCCTCAATGCGCAATCGCATCCGGCTCGGTTCCACCCGCTCCCGAATTTCAACACTTCCCGCATATTTCCCGCTCACGGCGGCGATGGTCACACTCAGCTTGGCCTTGTAGATATCTTTTCCGGCAGCAACCAACTCCTCGCAGCCGGGAAGACACCTGGCCAACTGCTCCGGATTGTTCAGCAGCGACCACACTGCCGCGGGAGCGGCCGGCACCGTCTCCATCCCTTCGAGCTTCACCTTCTTCCACCCCGCGCTCGGTCAAGCGCTTTCTCGAGCGCTCGTTTCGTGATGACCTCTGCCATGGCCAGCCGGTAAGCCGCCGAAGCGTGCAGATCGGAAAGTGGCTCGACTCCCTCAGCGGCCATTGCCGACGCCTTGGCGAGGAGAGCGGCGGTCAGCCGTTTCCCGGCCAGCGCTTTCTCCACCGCTTCTGCTCGGTAGGCCTTCGCGCCAACTCCGGTCACGCCGATGCGCGCCGTTTCACAATTGCCCTTGGGATCGAGCATCAGCCGCGCCGCCGTTCCCACGATGGCAAAACCGGACGCCGGCTGATGCAGCTTGACATAGGCAGCCCCGCTCCGCTCACGATCGCGAGCAACCCTCACTTCCAGGATGATCTCTCGCGGTTGCAACGCCGTGGTCAGCAGATCAAGGAAAAAGCTCGCCGCCTCAATCGTCCGCTCCCCTTCCCGGCTTCGAACTTTGATCTTCGCTTCGAGCGCCAGGATGGCCGCCGGGTAATCCGCCCCGGGATCGGCGTGGGCCAGGCTCCCGCCCATCGTCCCGCGATTCCTCACCTGCACGTCGCCAATCTCCGCCGCTGCTTCGGCAAGCAGCGGGCAGCAGCGGCGAATTAATTCCGAAGATTCCACCTCAGCATGAGGCGTCATCGCGCCGATGGCGATCTCCGGGCCGTCGTCCCGGACGTAGCTCAGTTGCTCCAACCCGCCGAGGTCAATCAGATATTTAGGCGCGGCGAGGCGAAGCTTCATCAGAGGCAAAAGACTGTGTCCTCCGGCAAGCAATTTGGCCTCGGGGCCGTGTTGGGCAAGCAGTCCCAGCGCCTCTTCCATGCTCCGCGGACGTAAGTATTCGAATTCCGTCGGAATCATGTTGATCTCCCGCGCCGGAGGATTTGCCACAGGCGTTCGCGCTTGAGCGGCATGTCAATGTGCCGCACTCCCAAGGGGGCAAGCGCGTCCACCACCGCGTTGACGATGGCCGGCGTTGCCCCAATGGTTCCCGCTTCCCCCACCCCTTTGATTCCCAGCGGGTTCACCGGTGAGCGCGTAACCATCCGCTTCGTTTCCATCCACGGCACGTCCCACGCCCGCGGAATCGCGTAATCGGTCAATTCGCCGGTGATCAACTGCCCATTCTCGTCGAAGACCGCCTCCTCCATTACCGCCTGGCCGAGCCCCTGCACGATTCCGCCGTGGATTTGCCCGTCCACCAGCAGCGGGTTGACCACAGTCCCGCAATCATCCACCGCCAGGTAGCGAAGAAAGCGGATGTCCCCTGTCTCGCCATCCACCTCGACGACTGCCACGTGCGCACCAAAGGGAAAGGTAAAGTTCGACGGCTCAAAAAAGTTTGTCGCTTCAAGGCCCGGTTCAAGTCCTGCTGGAAGATTCCTGGCCACATAGGCCTCGGCAACGATCTCGGCGAACTTTCTCGACTTCGTTGCGTGTCCTTTCACAAACAGCCTGCCATCGGCGAAGAGAATCTTTTCGGGATCAGCCTGAAGCACGTGGCCGGCAATCTTCCGGAGTTTTTCCTTAACCTTCTGGAGCGCGTTGTAGATGGCTGTGCCGCCGACGGCGGTCGCGCGACTTCCGAATGTCCCGATCCCATACGGCACCGCCGCCGTGTCCCCGTGGATGACGACCACATCCTCCATGTTCAGGCCCAGTTCCTCCGCCACAATCTGCGAGAAGGAAGTTTCCTGCCCCTGGCCGTGGGGCGAAGCCCCGGTGAGAACAGTAACTTTCCCGGTCGGCTCGATGCGCACCGTGCCGCTTTCCCAACCCCCTGCCGGCATGGCCGAGGACGGTCCCATGGCGCATACTTCCACGTAGGTAGAGAGGCCAATCCCGACATACCGGCCTTGCTTTCTCAAGGCTGCCTGCTCCCGGCGCAGCTTGGCATAGCCGGCGGTTTCGAGCGCCAGGTCGAGGCACTTCGGGTAGTCAGCACTGTCGTAGGTGAGCCCGGTGGCGGTTGTGAAAGGAAACTCTTTGGGCTTGGGAAAATTCTTGCGTCGCACCTCAGCCGGGTCCATCTTCAATTCCTGCGCCGCCACGTCCATCATGCGTTCGACCAAATAGGTCGCTTCCGGGCGGCCCGCGCCGCGGTAGGCGTCGGTGGCCATTTTGTTGGTGAAGACGCCGGTGAGGTCAACTTTCACCGCCGGAATTTTGTAACAGCCCGGGATCATCAAGCCGGTCAGCGTCGGAATGATCGGCGTCAAGAGTTGGTAGTAGGCGCCGATGTCGGCGATAATCCGGACCTTCAGGCCCAGAATGGTCCCATCTTGCTTCACCGCCATTTCCACATCGTCAATCTGGTCGCGCCCATGGATGGTGGCGAGAAAATTTTCGCGCCTGGTTTCCACCCACTTCACCGGCTGCCCCAGTTTCTTCGCCAGGTAGGCGACGACCGCCTCTTCCCCGTAAACATTCAGCTTGCTTCCGAATGCGCCACCCACTTCCGGAGTGACCACGCGCACCGTGTTCTCAGGCACCCTGACCATCACTGCAATCTGTGTCCGGAGCAAGTGCGGGATTTGTGTCGAGGACGAGATCGTGAGGCAATCTTCTCCCGCCGCGTAGCTGGCCAACACCCCGCGCGGCTCCATCGCCATCGGAATCAATCTCTGGTTCACGAGACGCTGCTTCACAACCCGGTCAGCGTTCTTGAACGCCCTGGTAATGTCCCCGCCCTCAAGCGCCCAGGTAAAGGCCACATTGTCCTTCCACCGCTCATGAATCACCGGCGAGCCTTTTCGCAGCGCCTTTTCCGGATCCGTCACCGCTTCGAGCGGGTCGTAGTCCACCTCGACGAGGTCCACTGCGTCTCGCGCCTTGTAGCGGTCCGCAGCCACGATGACCGCAATCGCTTCCCCCACGTGGGTAACTTTCTCGATGGCCAGCGCTCGCTTCTCCGGGATCTTCATCCCGGGAATCCGGCCAGCCACAGGGATCGTTCCCAACTCCCCGGCGATGTCTGCTCCGGTCAAGACGGCCACCACCCCATCCGCCCTGGCTGCCTGCGTCACGTCCACCCGGCGCAGCCTGGCGTGGGCATAAACGCTCCGCACAAAAGCCGCGTGCAGCATCCCGGGCACTCGCAAGTCGTCCACGTAGTGGCTGATTCCCTGGATCAGCCGCGGATCCTCTTTTCGTTTGATGGGTCGCCCAATCCAGCGCGTCTTTGTCGGCATTCTGCGCTACCTCTTTTTCGCGGCCGCTCTCATCTTCCTTGCCGCCGCCTCGATCGCCGATACAATGTGCTGATAGCCTGTGCACCGGCAGAGATTCCCGGCAATGGCGCGCCGGATCTCCGCCTCGCTGGGCTTCGGGTTCCTGTTCAAGAGTTCAACCGCCGCCAGGATCATCCCGGGCGTGCAGTAGCCGCACTGCAAGCCATGCTCCTCCCAGAATGCTTCCTGCACGGGGTGCAGCTTTCCATTGCTGGCAAGTCCCTCAATAGTTTGAATCGAATGCCCGTCCGCCTGCGCGGCGAGCACCGTGCAGGACTTTACCGCCCGCCCATCAAGCAAAACCGTGCATGCCCCGCACAGGGTCGTCTCACACCCAATGTGCGTCCCGGTCAGGTCCAGGACATCACGCAGGTAGTGGACCAACAAGAGCCGCGGCTCGACTTCCGACCGGCGCTCCTTCCCGTTGACCTTCACTTCGATCCTGGTCGTCGCCATTCCACCTCCAGCTAGGCAACCCGGCTGGCAGCCCCGCCAGTGCAACGCTGGCCGGCAAGCTGGCCCTCGAGAGATTCCACGGTTTTTGCGGGAAACGCGCCCGACAATAGCGCGCTCCTCGGAAAAATGCAAGACCAGAAAGAAGAACGAAATCCAAAAATCGAAAAGCGAAGAGCGGAATGCGGAGATGGCTGCTTTTCGAATTTCGATTTTCGAATTTCGTACCGGCGCTTACGCTTTTCCGTCCCGGACAATCTTGAGGAAGTATTCGTGGATGGTCGTATCGCCAGTCAGTTCGGGGTGGAAGGTCGTCACCATGAGTCTTCCCTGTTGCACAAAAACCGGCTGGCCTTCAAATTTCGCGAGCACTTCAAGGCCCTCACCCACCTTTGCGATGATCGGAGCGCGAATGAAGACCATCTCGAGAGGTTCCTGCTTCAAATCACACCGGCCTTCCTTGACCGCGCTCGCAATCTGCCTTCCGTAGGCGTTCCGCGCCACCGTCATGTCCATCAGCCCGAGCGCGGGCTGCTCCGGGTGGGTTACCTTCCCGGCCAAAAGAATAGCTCCGGTGCACGTGCCAAAGACGGCCTTGCCCAGCGCGGCAAATGTCTTGATCGCCTTGCCCAAGCCCTCCTCCTCAAGGAACTTGAGCATGGTTGTGCTCTCACCCCCCGGCAGGATCAGCCCGTCGAGACCCTCCAGTTCCTCCGGTCGCTTCACCAGCCGGTACTCGACCCCGAGCCGCTCGAGCATCCTGCCGTGCGCCTCAAAGTCCCCCTGCACCGCCAAAATCCCGATCTTCATCTCATCCCCAACCTCGACAAGGGTGCCTCCCCTTCCAACGGTTCCAGCCCGGCAATAGAAAACCTTGAAGGGGAAATCTCCTTACCAGCCGCGCGTCTGGAGCAGCTCCTCGGGCTTGAGCTTGGCGACGTCAAGCCCCTTCATCGCCTCGCCGAGTTCCTCGGATGCCTCCAGCACGGCCTTGGGATCGTTGTAGTGCGTCGTTGCCTTGACGATGGCTCGCGCGCGCCTGGCCGGATCTTCCGACTTGAAAATGCCCGAGCCAACGAACACCGCTTCCGCCCCGAGCTGCATGACCATGGCGGCATCGGCCGGGGTGGCAATGCCGCCGGCGGAAAAGTTGGGGACAGGCAACCTGGCGTTGCGGGCGACCCATGTCACTCCTTCGACGGGCGCTCCCAGCTCTTTCGCCTTCGCCACCAGCTCATCCTTGCCCAGCGTCGCCAGTTTTTTCATTTCCCCGACAATGGCTCTCATGTGCCGCACGGCCTCAACCACGTTGCCGGAACCGGCCTCGCCCTTCGTCCGGATCATCGCCGCGCCTTCGGCGATCCGTCGCAGAGCCTCGCCCAGGTTTCGACAGCCGCACACAAAGGGCACCTTGAAAGGGTGCTTCCAGATATGGTGCTCTTCATCGGCCGGCGTCAGCACTTCGCTTTCGTCAATGAAGTCCACCTCGAGCGCTTCCAGCACCTGCGCCTCGGCAAAATGGCCGATGCGCACCTTCGCCATCACCGGAATCGAGACCGTACCCATGATGGCGCGGATAATCTTCGGCGAGGCCATGCGCGCCACGCCCCCTTCCTTGCGGATATCCGCCGGGACACGCTCGAGGGCCATCACCGCCACCGCTCCGGCATCTTCGGCGATCTTGGCCTGTTCGGCATTGGTGACATCCATAATCACCCCGCCCTTGAGCATCTCCGCAAGGCCAACCTTGACTCGCCACTGATTGTCATCCATAAAGCTGAGCATCGCCGTCCTCCCACTCTACCTTGATCATCTGATCGCCTTTCAAAAATCTTGGCGGGGACATGTGGCCGGGTCAGCACGTGGCCAGCGCCGCCCAATAGATTCCCCCCAGGGGATCAAAGCTCGCCGCCAGTCCCGCATCGCCAAGCAAAGCTTCGAATCGTCCTCGCGAAAATGTCTCCGAGCGATGGCCATCTGCGGTTGCCAGCACGTCGTCGCTGCTCTGGCTCCAATCGATCGGGGCCATCAGCCCCTTCCGCGCCAGCCGGTCGTACCACTCGAGCCGCGGCGCCAGCGAAGATTCCGCATAGACGACGACAAGCAGGGTGGCTCCTTCCTTTGCCACGCGGCGCAATTCCCCGAGCATCGCCGCTTTCTCCTCGCCGACCATCCCCAGGGTGTTCTGGACGCAAAAGACAGCCTCAAAAACGCCGTCACGGAAGGGGATGCGCCCGCCGCGCGCCGCCACCAGTTGCCCCTCCACACCCTTCTTCTTTGCTTCTGCGAGGTAACCCAAGACCAGGTCGAACCCGAAGAGCCGCCGATCGGCGCGCTTCAATCCCTCGAACACGCGCCCCGAGCCGCAACCTGCCTCCAGAATTCTTCCCGGCGGCGCGACGCGGTGAATGAGTTCGAGCTCGGCCGCCAATCCGCGCTGGATTGCTTCCGGCGCGCTACAGTAGCACTGCTCAATGAAATCGTCTGCCCGACTGCGGTAGAAATCGGCGCTGCCGGTTGCCGTCGCCGTTTTCTGCCCGAGCTTCTCCATCGCCAATGATCATCCCCACAAAATTGCGGTCTTACACCAGCGCCACGGCCGCTTCCCTTCTCCCGGGCGCACGCCCTTTCCTGCGCTGGCGCATTTCCGCCTTCAACAAGCCGCCGAGCAGCGCGATGCCCCGCCGAATCTGATCGTCTTCGAGCCCGGCAAAGCTCAAGCGCAAGGTGTTCGGTTCCGCGTTTTGGAAAAAGAACAGTCTTCCCGGGGCAAAGAGAATGCCTCGTTCTCGCGCACGGAACAAAATCTCACTCGCATCCAATGACCTGGGCAATGTCACCCAGACGGCCATACCGCCCGCGGGCTTGGTCCAGCTAACACCTTCAGGCATTTGCTTTTCGAGAGCACCCTCGGTCACTTCCAGGCGCCGCCGATAGACCTTTCTCATCAGCTTCAAGTGGCGGGCCACCTGGCCGCTCCGACCGAATTCCGCCAGGGCAGCTTGCGCCAGTTGATCGGTGTGGAGGTCGCTTGCCTGCTTCACGCTGCGCAACCTCGAAATGACTTCCGGGGCGGCTACGCACCAGCCCACGCGCAGACCCGGAAAGCAAATCTTGGAAAAACTGTTCAAGTAGATGACGATTCCGGACTTGTCGAGGGCCTTGAGGGGCGGCCATGCCGGCCCGCGCAGGTGCAAGCCGCCGTAAATGTTGTCCTCGACGATCGCCACCCGGTGCGCGGCTGCCAGCTCGAGGATTCGCCTTCGCACGGCAAGGGTAAGAGAGGTGCCGGTCGGATTCTGGTAGTTCGGCGTCAACAGCAACACCTTTGGCTTGGCCTGCTCGAGAAGCATCTCGAGCGCCTGCAGATCCAGCCCGTCCGGCCTCACCGGCACTCCCACCAACCGCCCTCCCGCCCGGCGAAAGACGGAGACTGCACCCGGATAGATCGGGTTCTCGAGAGCGACCGCGTCCCCCGGCCGCACCAGGGCTTTCGCCGTCAGGTCGAGCGCCTGCTGGCAGCCGTTGGTGATCAGGATTTGATTCGATTCGACAGAGATCCCCTCTTCACGCAGCCACTCCTGCAGCCACTCTTTT
>DATBWB010000001.1 GCA_036514995.1 Candidatus Acidiferrales bacterium | reverse complement strand
CAGTCGAAAGCTACGACCCTTCCGCGGTCGATCCGGTCACCGGCCTTTGCACCCGAAGCTTCGCCGAGCAGTGGCTGACGAAAGAGATCGCCAGCGCGACACGGGAGGACAAGCCTCTCACACTGCTCGTTCTTGCTTTGGACGACGTTGACCAAATCAACGAACAATATGGCAAATCTTGCGCCGACCTGGCTTTGTGGGAGTTTGCGCGGCGCCTGAGGAAAGCAAGTCGAGGATGTGATCTCGCCGCACGCCTGGGAGCCGATGAATTCTTGTTGGCGCTTCCTGATTGCAGTGTGGGAGCTGCCAAAAGAGTTCTTGACCGACTCGGTACGGTGGAAATCAACTGCGGCGGGACCGGGGTTACCCTCGCATGGTCGGCTGCCTGGCTCGATTGCCAGGCGGGTCAGTCTCCCGGCGAATTGCTCGCCCGGGCTGACCAAACGCTTCAGCTTTACGAGAAGGCCTCTAAGGAGAGCGCCTCCGCACCTCTGGCCACCCAGTGACCTTCCTTCCAACACGTTAGATCCTGTTTCATAACCCGATTTTCGGCTGTGCCAGATGCACTGTGAAGTGCCATCCTGTAGCCTGCCTCTTTGAAAGGCAGGGCTTTTCCTGGGTTTTGGCCTGCCTGCGGCAGGCAGGCGGAAAAGAGCCCGGGTCTGAAGACCCAGGCTACAACTACTACAGCATCCGCGCCCAGGCAGAATCAGCCAGTTGCAGAGGTCATGCAACAACTTCTAGCTAAACCGATCAAATACGTTTCCTAAACCGCCTGTCGGGATTTCCCTCGACTCTGCTCCCTTCGATCCGCCGCGGCGGACTCAGGGCAGGCTCTGCATGGCCCGCCCATTCTAGACGTTTTTGGCGGCTGCCTTGCTTTCCCCCCAGCAAGGCAGCCAACTCCTGCATCCTCTTCTCATTCACACACTTCAACCGCACAGGGGGGATACGATGTACCTTTCCTATTCCAGGAGGAATTCACAATTGACAAACCCGCGTTCTTGGAGTAGGGTTCGCGAAACTCCAATCAGTGAAATTGGGAATCCCGACCCGGAGGGCTCTCGCCTTCCCTAGGGGAGGCAAGAATGTCCAAACGAATGTCTAATGGAGGTAAGAATGTCTAAGCGAATCTATCTGGTCTTGGCAGTGCTGTTGGTAGGACTCCTGGTTCCGTTGGTTGCCACGGCGCAGCAGCCGGAGCCGCCGGTATACACCTTTGTCGCTTTGTGGAACGTCCCGCGCGCCCAATGGGCTGAGTTCACGGCGTTCTGGGAAAAGAACGCTCGTCCGGTACTGGACCGCCTGCAGGCCGACGGCACGATTATCGGGTATGGGAGCTTTGCTTCCGTTGTCCACACGGAGGAAGGATACACACACGGAAACTTTTGGGAGACAACCAGCATCGCAGCGGTCGAACGCGCTCTGGGTGAGCTCCTGAAGCTCCCTCCGAACCCGGCTGCCCTCGGTGCCAGGCACCGTGACCGCCTGCAACGGTCGCTCATTTACAAGGCTCGCTCCGCCGGCCCCACCAGCGGCTACGTCTGGGCCGGCACCACGAAGGTACAGCCCGGCAAAGGCCGGGAGTGGCGTGAGCTTTGGGAAAAATATGCCAAGCCCACCTATGACGAGTTGCTGGCCAACGGGACGATCTCGAGATACGTGGTCGAGGTCGAACATGTGCATACCGAGGACCCCGGCTGGCGCTTTATCGTGTACGTGGCTCCCAACGCCGAGGCCGTGGACAAAGTCCGGGCGGCCTTTGTCGCTCTCGGCGAGAAGCGCAGCTCGGAGGAGAACCGCGCCATCAGCGATGCCTTCGCCGAAGTGACCGTCGCCGGGGCACACTGGGACTTCTTCGGGCGCGTCACGAATTACGCGCACAAGTAGAGTTCCTTTGCAAGACGCGACTTTGCCCCGAGCGAAGTCGAGCTAGTGGGCTGACAAAATACAGGGGTAATCCTGGACGCTTCGGAAAAAAGCCGCGGAGGGGGTAGTCCGCGGAAACCTCGACGACCGAAAGCGAGTCCGGGAGTGCCCTTTGTCGAAAGTTCACGGTTCCAATTGGAAATTCTGCTGACACGGAAGAGCCGTGTTACACAAGGAGCAAACTACCATGAAACGGTCAACCAAAACTCTGGTTGTGCTGGCAGTGTTTTGCGTTACCAGTCTTGCCTCGGCACCATTGTTTGCCCAGGAGTGGTCCGCCGCCCAAAAAGAGGTTTGGAAAAATGTTGAAGCTTATTGGGAGCTTGCCACGCAGGGAGACTTGGAAGGATTCATGGGCTACTTCCACTCGGACTATCGCGGCTGGAGCTACCAGAATGCGCTTCCAGGCGACAAGGCTTCGGCCAGAAAATGGATCGGCCACGGGATGAAAACAGAAAAGACGCTCGTCCATGAAATCAAGCCCGTTGCCATTCAAATCTACGGCAACATCGCCTTTGTGCATTACCACTATGCCGAAACGGTGAAGGACGCCGAGGGCAAACAGAAAGCCCGCTCGGGTCGCTGGACCGACATCCTGATGAAACAAGGGGAGAAGTGGGTGATGATCGGCGACCACGGTGGGCAGACATCCAAAGATTAGATCTGTGATTTGAAATCGAATGTTCTAGATCGCCTTCCGTGACCTCTGTAGTTTGGGTCAGGAAGACGAAACCGGAGGACAAAATGCGTAAGAGGGTATGGTTCTTGCTAGCTTTGTGTATGAGCGTTGGCTTGGCCACCGCCGTAGCTCAGAAAGCGAAGGATGCTACGGAGGTGTCCCCGGACACGCACCATGTCGTTCTGGACAATGCCAACGTCCGGGTTGTGGAGATCCGAGCCGGTTCGGGCGGCAAGGTCCCCATGCATTCCCACCCAGCGCACGTGCTTGTAGTTCTCAGCCCGGCCCGGATAAAGTTTACCTTTCCGAATGGGAAAACGAGCGTGGTGGACGTGCGGCCCGGCGAGGCTGTTTGGTCGGACGGCGTGGAGCATTCGGCCGAAGTGCTGGCGGGTAGCGTGCATTTGGTCATGGTCGAGGTCAAGGGAGCGAAAGCCACTGCCCGTCCTTAGTACGCGAGTACAGGCTGATTGGCGAGCAGACGGAAGACGGCTGGGGATTTGCTGACAGCGGCCCCCGGCGACCCCGCTCGGTTTCTTGGGGATTCGGGTGGAGGTGTCCTATGCGCCGGCTTCCCGTGGCAGGAATGCTTGTTCTTTCGGTTGCGCTCATCAGCTTTGCGCCGGCGTGCCGGGGAATCGAAACCGTCCTGTGCACGGCGACCTCGATGCCGCACGGGCGCGAGGACGGCTTGCGGCGCGTTGACCGCGAAGGGGTGCTGGCCTTGATCGGTGCCGCTGAGCGAGCGGGCGCGAAGAAGTTCATCTATACATCCTATTCCGGAAACATCCGGCTCGAGTCGCCACTCGAGACGGCGAAGCGCGATTGCGAAAACCGGCTCCTGGCAGGCTCCATCGAAGCCGTAATCCTGCGCCCCTCCTACTTCATGGAGGTGTGGCTCAGCCCCGCCTTGGGCTTTGACCCGGCAAAGGCGTCGGCGCGCATCTACGGCTCGGGCGAGGCAAAAGTCAACTACATCTCGGCATTGGACGTGGTCGAATTCGCCGTAGCGGCGGCGACAAAGAGTGCAGCTGGCCGGGAAGTGATCGAAATGGGCGGGCCGGAGGCGCTTGCGCAACGCGACGCGGTGCGTCTATTCGAAGAAACCCTCCAGAAGAAATTCACTCTTGACTCGGTTCCCATCGCGGCGCTCGAAGAGCAGCACCGTTCCTCCGATCCCCTGCAAAAGACCTTTGCGGCTCTCATGCTCGGCTATGCCAAAGGAGACGTCATTCCTGAGAGCCGCGCCAATGCCGAGCGGTACGGAATCCGCCGGCACTCGGTCGCTGACTACGCTCGAACGTTCCAAACATAGAAACCAGAAAATAGAAATTAGAAAAGAGCATTCCCTATTTTCTATTTTCCATTTTCTCTTTTCTGCTTTTTCCAGCGAGGAGGGGGTATGAACCAGATCCATTCACTCACCCGACGGGGATTCTTGACCTCGACTTCCTGCCTGGGCGCTGCTCTGGCGCTTGGCAAGTATTTTCCGCTGCCTGCGCTGGCTGAACCCATCGCGCAAGACCCGCGCGTGGCTGAGACACCGCTCCTTGACAAGGGTTTTGCCGCGGTGCGCAAGATCGGCCAGGGCGTCTATGCCACCATTTCCGATTTTTCCAAAGGCATCGAGACCCTCTCGAACGGCGGCTTCATTGTCGGCAGCGACGCCGCTTTGCTCATCGAGGGTCATCGTGCGCCCGCCGGCGCTGCTTTCGAGCTCGAAGCGCTGCGCCTGGTGAGCCAGGTTCCGGTGCGGGCTGCCGTGGATACCCACTACCATTTCGACCATTCGCTGGGGAACGCGTATTACGGCGCGCAGGGCATTCCTGTTCTGGCCCACTCCAAGACCGCTCCGTTGATGGTGGAGCGCTACGCCAACCTGCAAGGGCAGGACAAGACCCCGCTGCTCGAGCCACTTGAAAAGCGCCTGCGCGACGCCGCCGACGAATCCGAGCGCCAACGCGCTCAAGGCGACCTCAATGCCTACAAGCTCATCTTCGCCACCATCGATTCCACTATCGTCGCTTTGCCCAGCCAGCCGCTCGACCCGGCCAAACTGCCTTTGATGCTCGACCTCGGCGGCGTCAAGGCCGTAATCGAAACTTACCCGGGACATACGCCCACCGACGTCGTCATCCGCGTGCCGGAACAGAACATTGTTTTTACGGGCGACCTCTTGTTCAACGGCTGGTATCCGGTCACTTTCGATGCCGACCTGAGCGCGTGGCGGGCTACACTCGCAAAATTCGCTGCCTTTGGCAAGGATACGCTCTTTGTCCCCGGCCACGGCCAGCTCTGCGGCCAGGAAGGCGTCGCGAACGAGCGCGCCGTCATTGATGATTTGGCCGAGCACGCCGGCAAGATGTACAAAGCGGGCGTGCCGGTCGAAGAAGCCCAGAAGCGCTACGTTGTGCCCGAGCGTTTCCAGGGCTTCCCGATTTTCGCGTGGTCGTTCACGATTGGCAGCGCCATCGCCAAATTCTACGAGGAGCTCAAGGCCGGCAAGTCCTGAGCGCCGGATTACCACCAGGCTGCGAGTGGAGCTGCTTCCACAGACAGTCACCCAGTAGAGCTCATTGCCTCAAGGGTGGCCCGAACCGGAGCTTTGAGTCGAGCAGGGTCTTGACAGGTTTTGAGACTCTCACGTATAGTGCGCCTGATTTCGGCAAGGCGGAAGCCAGTCACAAACGGAGATTCACTCGAGTCACGCGATGCAGGAGCGATTTCGATACTTCGCCTTTACGTACCGCTTCTCCTTTGGGGGGAAGCGGACCGGCGAAGCGTGCGTGCATCGCTTAAGACCTAGAAGCTAGACGCCGCAGAAAGTTTCGAAGAACCGGCCGCGAACCTCCCAAAGGGGTTTGCGGCCATTTTTTTGTGCGAGCAATTCCGCGGCGTAATAGGAGGACTTGGCCCCATGACGATTGAAGACTGGCGGGCGGAGATCGATGCGATCGACAACGAAGTGCTACGCCTGTTGAACCGCCGGGTGCAGATGGCCGTTGAGGTGGCCAAATTGAAGCAGGCGGCGGAACTACCGATGGGCGATCCCAACCGCGAACGTGATGTGCTGTCGCGCGCGTGCCGGGCAAACCGCGGCCCGCTGGAGGACCAGGCCGTGGTGAAGCTCTTCCGGGCGATCATTCGCGAATCACGGCGCATTGCCATCCGTGCCGTTAAGACAGCCAACACGCAGCCGACAGGTGACTTGCCATGAGCAGTGGAGAACATGCTCTCCGCGTGGCTTTCCAAGGGGAGCGCGGAGCCTTCAGCGAGGAGGCGGCCGTCAAACTGCTCGGCGAGAAAATCCAGCTTGTGCCGCGACCCACGTTTGAGGCCCTGTTCGGGGCGGTGGACGAAGGCGTTGCCGACTACAGCCTCGCGCCCATTGAGAACAGCCTGGTCGGCTCCGTGCACAGGTCATACGATCTGCTCCTTGAAAGCACCCTACGCATCGCTGCCGAAGTCATCATTCCGATCACGCATCACCTGATCGGTCCTCCGGGAGCATCTTTCGAGGGTATCGAGGTTGTCGAATCGCATCCCGTCGCGCTCGCTCAGTGCGAACGTTTCTTCAACGATCACCCCTGGATCAAACGGATGGCGAGCGAAGACACCGCCGGAAGCGTCCGCGAGGTGGTTCGGCGCGAGGATCCGAGGCGCGCGGCCATCGCCGGAAAGCGCGCGGCGGAAATCTACGGCGGATCCATTCTGCGAGAAAACTTGGAGGACGACAGCGAGAACTACACGCGGTTTCTCCTTCTCGCACCATCGCCAAGCTTGTCCGAAAACGCGAATAAGCTTTCGTTGGTCGTGCAGTTGGCTCACCGGCCCGGCTCGCTCTATCGCGCCTTGGAGCCATTTGCCCGGCGCGATATCAACCTGCTCAAAATCGAAAGCCGACCGGTCAAGGGGCGTCCGTGGCAATACCGTTTCTACCTGGACCTTTGCGCTTCAACAAGCGACCCGGAGGTCGCCGCCGCACTGGCAGAATTACAGGATCGTGCCGTGGAAGTACGCCTCCTTGGTTGTTACGTTGCGGCACTGGCCGTCGCGAAAGATGCCGAACGCAATCCGTAGAGGAAACTTGGGGTAAGGAGAAATCCATGGTCGTCGTGATGCAGGCAGGCTCTACCGAAGAACAGATCCAGTGCGTCATGGATCGGCTGGTCGCGATGGGATTCGACGTGCACCGCTCGACCGGGGCCACCCATACTGTCCTGGGCGCGGTGGGCGTGCGGTGTGACGCGGACTGGCGGGACATTGCGTTGCTCGATGGAGTGCGCGAGGTAGTGCCGATTACCCAGCCGTACAAGCTGGCCAGCCGCCCGTTCCGCCCCGATGGCACCGTCGTCGAGCTTCCGGGTGGCGTGCGCATTGGTGCACAAGAGGTCGTGGTCGCTGCCGGGCCATGCGCGGTGGAATCGGCCGAGCAGATTCACAGGATCGCCCAGGACGTGGCCCGGCTCGGCGCCAGGCTCCTGCGCGGCGGCGCGTTCAAGCCACGCACCTCGCCTTACACCTTTCAGGGAATGGGGGAGCAGGGGCTGAAGCTCCTTCGCGAAGCCGCCGACAAAAACGGCCTGCTGGTAGTGAGCGAGGTGCTGGACCCTTCGCAGATCGCCTTGATGCTGCCCCACGTGGACGTTTTCCAAGTGGGCGCGCGCAATATGCAGAACTACCACCTGCTGCGGGCGCTGGGAGGAGTGAGTAAGCCGGTGCTGCTCAAGCGTGGGATGTCGGCCACGGTCGAGGAGCTGTTACTGAGCGCTGAATACATCATGGCCGGCGGGAACTACAACGTCATCCTGTGCGAGCGGGGCATCCGCACGTTTGAGACCTCCACCCGCAACACCCTCGATCTTGCCGCCATTCCCGTCATCAAGAAGCTTTCGCACCTGCCCATCCTTGCCGACCCCTCGCACGGCACTGGCTGGCGCGACAAAGTCCCGCCCATGGCACGCGCGGCGGTTGCCGCTGGCGCCGATGGCCTGCTCATCGAGGTGCACCACGACCCTGAGCAGGCGTTGTCAGACGGTGCGCAGTCACTCTACCTGGATCAGTTCTCGCAACTGATGGCTGAGCTCCGCGTCATTGCCCCGGCTGTTGGCCGGTACATTGCATAGGCGACAGCGGCTGAACCCGATTTGCCTGTCCCGCCATCGCCCAGCGCGAGTTTCAAGCCCTGTGGGATTTATCCCACGCCCGCAGCGGCTGAAGCCGCTTCTCTTTTTTCTTTTCGGCATGGTACGGCATGGCTAAAGCCATGCCCTGACGGCGGCTCTCTGCTACACGCTGCGCGCGGCCGTCGCAAGCATCTGCTATTTGAGGTACCGCGCCAGGAACGCCTTGATCTTCTGCCAGCTCTCGGCAGCGGTCTTGGTATTAATGCGGTTGAAGGAATGACCACCCGGCGGGGCCGGATAGATCTCGTATTCGAACTTCTTGCCCGAGGCCTTGAGGGCGTCGATCAGGTGAGTGATTTCGATGATGCGGACGTCATCGTCGTTGGTTGCGGCGTGGATGAGCAGCGGGGTCTGCAGCCGTTGGGCCTGGTGAGCGGGCGAGCGCTCGATGTAGCGGTCAAGTTTCTCGTGGGGGTAGCCGCCGAAGCCTTTCTGCTCGGCAAAGGTGCGCCGGTAGTTTTCCGTCGCATAACCCATCCGCTCGACCAGGTCGGAGACGCCGACGACGTTCACACCCACCTTGAATTTCTCCGGGGCGCGGTAGAGGGCGTGCATGGTGATGAAGCCGCCGTGTGACCAGCCGAGAATCCCGATGCGGTTCGCGTCCGCGTTGGGGTGCATCTCGGCCAGCCAGTCGCGCCCGCTCGTGCAGTCCTCGACCTCCATCCCGCCGTAGTCGATGGCGTGGTAGTGCTCGGCGCCGTGGTGGGTGCTGCCGCGGTACTCGGGCGCCAGGACAATGTAGCCCTCCTCGAGCATGTCGCGGATCAGCCTCCAGTAATAAGAGCTAAGGTGGCTGTGCACGCCGCCGTGAATCCAGACGAGCGCCGGCAGCTTGCGCCCGGCAGTGTTGAGCGGCGTCCAGAGGTGTGCCGGGATGATGCGGCCGTCGGCCGAGCTGGTGTAGCGAATCTTCTCATAGCGGGCGATGCCCTGCGCTTCCATGAGAAACGTCAATTCGAGGCTGCGCTGTTCGGAGGCCTCGACGGCAAACCGCAGCGATTGCGCCTCGCGCTCCGGGCGCTCGAGCCGCTGGCCGGGGTCATCTGCCTGCGCCGTCAAACTTGCGGGGAAACAAATCAAAGCGACAAGGGAAGTCGCGAGCAAGCGGTTCATGGTGGTAGTCCTCCGGTAGGAGTATGGTTCGGCGGGGGCTCACGATAAAGGGGTGGGGGACGACGCGGGTCGTCTCCCGTAGGGCACGGTTGCCGTTCCAACTATTTTGGGCCATTTCCAGCGACTCCCGTTCCGCCCCCGTTCGAACAAGTTGGGAAGGAGTGCATTCGCTTATTAAGTTGGAACGGCGCTAGGCCGCTTTCTTATGGCAATCCATGCACTTCGTCGGTGACGGTGGCTTCTTGCCCTCTGCCATCATCGCCTTGTGGCAATCGCCGCAGGTCTTGTGCACGGCATCTTTGAGCGAGAGTTGTTTTCCGCTTGCCACCTTGGTGTGACAGCTACTGCAGGCAATCACCGGTTCGCCCGCCTTAAAGGTGTGGTGACATTTCAGGCAAGCAATTTTGTGCTGCTCGATATGAACCTTGTGCTGGAAGGTCACGGTGCCGAGCGTGGATTTGAACTCCATCACGTCTTTCGGCGGGGCCGTCTGTGCCCGGCTGATCGCGATGACTACCGCCACGGCCACCAGAACCAATCCGATGCGTCCTACGAGCTTCATCGTGTTTGTCCTTTCGCTTGATCTTGGGACGGCTCGAGCGGCGAGTCCCCAGCGGCGGGCGCGGTGGCTGCTGGCGCCTTCTCCCGACTGCAGCCGACCGTTTGCTCCCGTTCCAGCAAACTGGAACGGGATTGGAAGCCCGACCCTTTTGCGGCTGACCTGACTTGATCCCCACCCGGCGGGGCCTCCTCTGGCCGGGTGGAAACTCATTCTAGTACCGTTCCAACTATTTCTGCAAAACAAAAACAAACGAGCTGTGCACCGAGCTATCTGTTTCCCATGGGCTCTTCAGATATCCAGCACCGAATAGTTGGAACGGCGCTAGCCCAAAGCCCTCGGTTTGGCGACCGGCTCTGCTTTGGGGATGCCGCGGGAGCCCCGCGGGGTTGGCCGGATCGAGGTGCCGGCCTTGCCTTCGAGTGCGTGCTGGAGATGATCCGGCGAGGTGATGATCACCTGTTTGCCTCCGCGCTCGAGATAGAAAATCGCTGCTTCGATCTTCGGTCCCATGCTGCCAGCCGGAAAGTGACCTTCGGCCAGATAGCGCCGGGCGTCGTCCAGCGTCAGCTCACTCAGGAATTGTTGATTTGGTTTCCCAAAGTGGATGGCCAGGCGATCGATGCTGGTGGAAATCATCAGCAAATCAGCGCGCAGGTGCGCCGCCAGCAGCCCGGAGGCCCGGTCCTTGTCAATCACCGCCTCGATGCCGCGGAGCCCGTGTTCCCCGCGGACGACGGGGATGCCGCCGCCACCCACCGCAATGACGGCGACGCCGTTGATCAAGCAGCGCCGAATGGCATCCAGTTCCACGATCTCAAGCGGTTGGGGCGACGCCACCACCCGCCGCCAACCGCGACCCGCGTCTTCCACAACGCTCCAGCCCCGATCCAGTCGGTGCTGCTCAGCTTCTCCGCGGCCCAAAAAGGGGCCGATGGGCTTGGTGGGCGTCTGGAATGCCGGATCTTTGGGATCCACGACGACCTGGGTAATCACGGTGGCGACCGGGCGGGGCATGCGGCGCGCTTCGAGCACGCCGCCAAGCGTTTGTTGAATCATGTAGCCGATGGTGGCTTGCGTCTCAGCGTCGCAAACATCGAGCGTGACGGGCGGGACCTCTCTCGAAGCCAGTTCCGATTTGAGCAAGGCCGCGCCCACCTGCGGACCGTTGCCGTGGGTGATGACCACGTGGTAGCCGGCAGCCAAGATATCGGCCACCGATTCGCAGGTTTGCCGCACGTTCTCTCGCTGCTCTTCCACCGTGCCCGCTTGACCGGGAAGGGTCAAGGAGTTTCCGCCAATCGCGATAACTGCCGTGCGCTTCAAGAATTGCCTCTTCGGGCCCCGATGGATTCGGGGCTGGCTCCCGGTCTGCCCCCCCGAGCGACGGCGCCCAGGAGCGCCACCAGGATGGCCTTCTGGATGTGCAGCCGGTTTTCGGCCTGGTCATAGACTACGGATTCCTTCGAATCGATCACCTCGTCGGTCACCTCTTCGTTGCGGTGAGCGGGAAGACAATGCAGGAACACGGCATCGGGTTTGGCCAGACGCATGAGCGCTCTGTTTACCTGAAATGGCCGGAAGATTCCCCGGCGCATTTCGGCTTCACTCTCCTGTCCCATGCTTGCCCAAACATCCGTATAGACGGCATCGGCGCCGCCAACGGCTTCCTCGGCGCTGTGCACCAGGACGATCTGCGCGCCGGTTTCTAGCGCATCTTCTCGCGCGGCGGCCAGGATCTCCGGTTTGGGCGAGTAATCGCGCGGTGTCCCCAGGATGCAGGTCGCGCCCACCTTGGCAGCGGCAAAGGCGAGGGAATGGGCCACGTTGTTGCCGTCGCCCACATAGGCCAGGCGAATCCTCCGCAGATCTCCCTTGTGCTCGAGCAAGGTCAGGAAATCGCCAAGCGCCTGGCAGGGATGGAGCAGATCGGACAGGCCGTTGATGACCGGCACCGTCGCTTCCGCTGCCAGGGCAGTGACGATGGCATGGCCAAAGGTGCGGATCATGATGGCGTCCACCCAGCGCGAAAGATTTCGCGCCACGTCGGCCACGGATTCCCGCTTGCCCAGGCTGATGTCGCCCGGCGCCAGATAGACGGCATAGCCGCCAAGCTGCTGCATGCCCACCTCGAACGTCACCCGTGTCCGGAGCGATTGCTTTTCGAAGATCATGGCCAGGGTGCGGCCCTGACAGGCCAGGCGAAAGGCTTGGGGTTTAGCCTTGATAGCCCGGGCGAGGGAGAAGAGGCCCTGAACTTCTTTCACGCTAAGGTCGTGTATGGAAACCAGGTCGCGCTTGGCTCGCCCGCGGGCCGGCTTTAACCGGAACTTTGCCCGGGAAGCGCTCCTGGCGACGGGTTGCCTCACCGCGCACCTCCGCGCGGCGCGACCGGGCGATGGCGCAGGGTAAAGGCTTCGAGGATCTCCTTCAGGTTGGGATGGGTGAACTCCTCGAGTTCGTAAGTGACCCGCAGTCCCGGTTTCTTGAGCTTCAGGAGGTTGACCAGGTCAATCGGGGTGGCCACGAGCACAAGGTCGCACGGCGTCTTGCTGATCGTCTGCTCCAGTTCTCGCATCTGCTTTTTGCCATAGCCCATGGCGGGGATGAGCGGGCCGATATGCGGGTACTTCTTGTAGGTGGTGGCAATGCTTCCCACGGCGTACGGCCGCGGATCCACAATCTCGAGGGCGCCAAACTTTTTCGCCGCGACCATTCCCGCGCCTGTTGACATCCCGCCGTGGGTGAGCGTCGGCCCGTCTTCGATCACCAGAACGCGCTTCCCGGCAATTAGCTCGGGCTCCTTGACGAAGACCGGCAAATCAGCGTCAATCACGGTCGCCGCGGGGTTCCGCGAGGCAATATTTTTCCGGACCGTCTGCACCGCCTTGGGATCGGCTCCGTCCATTTTGTTCAGGACGATGACATGGGCCCGAAGCAGGTTCACCTCGCCGGGAAAGTAGGTGATCTCATGCCCGGGGCGTTGCGCGTCGGCAACCACGATTTCCAAATCCGACCTGAAAAACGGTGTGTCGTTGTTTCCGCCGTCCCACACAACGAGGTCGCATTCCTGTTCAGCCTGGCGGAGAATCGCCTCATAGTCCACGCCGGCATAGACGATTGTGCCTCGAGAAAGGTGCGGCTCGTATTCTTCGCGCTCCTCGATGGTGCAATCGTAGCGGTCGAGGTCTTCGTAGGCGGCAAACCGCTGCACTCGCTGCTCCAGTAAATTGCCATAGGGCATGGGATGCCGGACGACGACGAACTTCCAACCCAACTCGTGGAGCACTTGCGCGACGCGGCGGGAGACGGGGCTCTTGCCGCAGCCCGTGCGCACCGCGCAAATGGAAACCACCGGCACCTTGGCCGCGAGCATCGTCCGGCTGGTGGGCAGCAATTCAAAACTGGCCCCGGCCGCAACCACGCGCGAGGCCTTGTGCATCAGCTCCACGTGGGAGATGTCGCTGTAGCTGAAAACCGCCGTATCGATTTGCTTGTCGCGGATCGTCTTTTCCAGATCGTCCTCGGAGTAGATGGGAATGCCTTCGGGATAGTTCGGCCCGGCCAGCTCCGGCGGATAGAGCCGGCCTTCGATGTTCGGAATCTGGGTGGCGGTGAAAGCAACCACCTCGGTTTCAGAATTCTGCCGGAAGAGGACGTTGAAGTTGTGGAAGTCCCTGCCGGCTGCTCCAAGAATCAGAACCTTTCGTCGCATAAGATGGTTTAGCTCCCCGGCTGGTTGGCAAAGCCACCTATTCTGCCCCGGCCGATACCTCTTCTGCAAGTGCTCTGGCGCACGCCGCCGGCCATAGCTTGGGAACCAGAACCATCAGGAAACAAAAGGTTTCCGTGTCCGCAGTGAAACCGCAAAGGACAACCTGTCGAGAACAGTGCATGGGGGGGCGCGACCAAAGACTTCGTGTCGCGGGTTGGTGGATACGCTGTGGAGAGAGGCCACAACGCTGCCCTCCGCCATCGTTTCCCTCAAGTTTTGCGGCTTCCGTCCAGGTTTGGGTGAAGATTGTTGTGGTTGTCAACAGGCTTGCTTGCAGCCAGATGTTTCGGGACAACTTGTCCCTCTTAGGCACATGCCCCTAAGAGCTGCCCGCTTCCGGGCCTTCCCCTCTTCCCGGGTCCATCAAGATAAGTCTTGTATTATCAATTAACTGACGGGGAAATTTCAATCGGGAGTCGTGATCAAGAAACGCAGGTCCGCCTGGCGGAGGGCGTGCTGTCTAATTTTGAGGCAGCAGCCCTCCACCTCTTCCGAGCTGCCACAGGATGGGGTCACTCATCCAGGTTCCAGATTTTCTTGCCGTGCCCGACGAACAACATGAGACAGGCAGCTTGGTCAATTCAGGAGTTGGTCGCGGAGCATTGCCAGCGAGAAACGCCATGGTTCCCCGTTCCGGTGTCGTCCAATTCCGCAACAGTTGCTATTGAGATTCGCTGCACCCCGGAAACTGTTGAGGCTAGACATAAGTCCGGCGTTTTTGAAGGAAATGGGTCGGGATCATGTTGAGGATTGCAACGGTCAAGACGTCGCTCGAGCTGGTAGGTGTGCTCAGGCAACTCGGTAACCCTTTTGATTTCAAAACATCAGCGGCGCTACAGCATATGGCAGCGGTCGTGCCTTTCTCCGAAGTGGGGAAACGCCCCGAAGGAGAAAGGAGAACGACGATGGTAGTGCTGCTGGTACTTGCAATGTTCTTGATTTTCATTGTCATTGATTATCTGCGTCATCGCGGCGAGGTGGCGGTGGTTGCGCCCGAGCGCCGGCCGGTGGCGATTCCGGCTTTTGATGCATCCCTGGTAGGCGGCTACGTCCTACGGCCCGAACTGGCCTACCATCCCGGCCATACCTGGGTCATGGATGAAGGACGGAATCTGGCCCGGGTGGGGCTCGACGACTTTGCCGTTCGCTTGCTGGGCAAGTTGGAAAGCATCCGCTTGCCGCAACTCAACCGATGGATTCGGCAAGGGCAGAAAATTCTCACGCTCACCCATGGAGGGAAGACGGCGGAGATGTTGTCGCCGATCGAGGGCGAGATCATCGCGATCAATCGAGAGGCAGTCGAGAACCCGGAAGTCATCCGCCGCGACCCCTACGGCAAAGGCTGGTTGCTTGCCGTCAAGGCACCGCAGATCGAGACCAACCTGAAGAACCTGCTGACCGGCCGGCTTGCCGTACGCTGGATGCAAGAGGCGGCAGAGCGGCTGAGGGGCATGGTTCCCCAATTGGCCGGGGCGGTGGCCCAGGACGGCGGTTTGCCGGTGTCCGACGTATCGGCTCACCTGGACGGCCAGAGCTGGAGCGAAGTGACGAAGGAATTTTTCCTGTCCTGATCCGAGAAGGATGCGAGTGTAGCTATGGCACAGACAAAGAAAGCACTCCTGGTGGACATCACTCGATGCATCGGCTGCCGCGCTTGCGAAACCGCTTGCAAAGAGAAAAACGGCCTGCCGATGGATGACGGCGCAGCTTCGGGCGAGCCCCGATCAAATCGGGGCGAGCGCGAACTCTCCGCCACCACCTACAACGTGGTGCAGGAGCGTTCCGGTCGCTTTGTCCGTAATTTCTGCCGCCACTGCAATGAACCCACGTGCGCTTCCGTCTGTCCGGTCGGCGCCTTTACCAAGCTCGAGGCCGGTCCGGTGGTCTATGACGAGGACAAATGCATGGGCTGCCGTTACTGCATGATGGCCTGTCCCTTTCATATCCCGCGTTACGAGTGGAACCGGGTTACGCCCCGGGTCCGCAAATGCACCTTTTGCGCCGACCGTGTGGAGCAGGGCAAGCCAACCGCCTGCTCGGAAGCGTGTCCGGTGGGCGCGACCACCTTTGGCGACCGCGACGTGCTGATCGCGGAGGCTCAGGCGCGCATCCGGGAAAACCCGAACGGATATGTGAACCATGTTTATGGTGTCGAGGAGGCGGGCGGCACGTCGATGCTCTTCCTCTCCGACGTGCCCTTTGAGCAACTCGGCATGCGCGTCGATCTGCCGCGCGAACCGCTGCCTTTGCTCACCTTCCGGGTGCTCTCCAAGATCCCGGACATCGTCGTTCTTGGCGGGGTGATGCTGGGCGGCATCTGGTGGATTACCCATCGTCGAGAGGAAGTTGCCAAGGCGGAAGGGGCCGAGCGCCAGGCCGCATCAGCCGGCGTAAGGAAACCGGGCGGCCCCGCCTGAGCCCTCCCCGTCTCGAACATGGGGGATGGGGAACGGGATGGAGGAAGACAAGAATGTTGGGAACGAATCTGACGCTTGCCAGGCCAAAGAAGCTTCCGCGGTTAGGTTTCTGGCTCGGCATCTTTGTGGTGCTGTTGATGGCCGGCCTTTATATAACCTTTCGGCGTTTCACCGGCGGTCTGGGCGCCACCACCGCTCTTTCCGATGAATTTCCGTGGGGGCTTTGGATCGGCTTTGACGTGCTCTGCGGCGTGGGCCTGGCGGCGGGCGGTTTCACCCTTGCCGCCACCGTTTATGTTTTCAACCTTGAAAAATACCGGCCGATCTTGCGGCCCACCATCCTGACCGCATTCCTAGGCTACCTGCTGGTGATCTTCGCCTTGCTGTATGACCTGGGCAAGCCGTGGAACATCTGGCATCCGCTCATCATGTGGAACCCGCGTTCGGTGATGTTCGAGGTGGCCTGGTGCGTGATGCTCTACACGGCCGTTTTGGCGCTGGAATTTCTACCGGTGGTGCTGGAGCGGCTGGGTTGGATTCGGGCGGTCACGTGGCATCACAAAATCACTCCGCCGCTGGTCGTGGCCGGAGTGATTCTCTCGATCCTGCACCAGTCTTCGCTCGGCAGCCTTTACCTGATCGTTCCGGAAAAACTTTATCCGCTGTGGTATTCGCCGCTGCTTCCCGTTTTCTTTTTCATCTCGGCGATCGGGGTGGGGCTGGCCATGACGATCTTTGAATCATTTCTCAGCTCGCGCGCCTTCAGAAAGCAGCTCGAGCGGGAACTGCTCACCGGCCTGGCGCGGGTGATGGTGGTGGTGCTGAGCGTCTATGGGGTGCTTCGGGTGGAAGATATTCTCGATCGGGGCGCCTGGAAATATCTTTGGATGCCGCGGACGGAGACCTACCTGTTCTGGTTGGAGGCGGCGCTGGGCATCCTCTTGCCGGTCATGCTGCTGTCGTGGGGGCGCATCCGGCGCAATCTGAAGGGTCTCTATGCCTGCGCCGTCATGGTGATTTTCGGCTTCGTCGCCAACCGGCTGAATGTGGCCATTACCGGGATGGAGCGCGGCCTGGGCAAGCAATATTTCCCGACCTGGATGGAGCTCACGCTGACGCTCTTTATCGTTTCCCTCGGGTTCGCCATCTTTGCCGCAGCGGCGAAGTATTTGCCGATCTTTGTGGAGGAGGAAGCGGCGCACAAAGAGAGGGCGCCGGCTGTCAGCCAATGAGCTGGAAGACAATCGGGCGGCAGTTTCTCTCGCTGCGGTTGAGCACCAAGCTCATTGTGTGCCTGATCGGCTCCATGGTGGTGATCTTCGGGATCCAGGGTTGGATGGCCATGCGGGTGCACCGCCGGCATCTTGAGGAAAATGTGTTCGCCAGCGCCGACCGCATCAGCGACCTCATCAAGCGCAGCACCCGCTACCACATGCTGCGCAACGACCGGGAAGCCCTCTACCACACCCTCAACACCATCGGAGCCGAGCCGGGCATCAGCAAGATTCGCATCTTCAACGAAAAGGGCGACATCATCTTTTCGACCGACCGGGCCGAGATCGGAACGACGGTGGACAAGGCGGCCGAGGCCTGCTACCGCTGCCACGCCGAGGCGCAGCCACTCACCCGGCTCGATCGGCCCGACCGCTTTCGCATTTACCCGACCCCCGTCAACGGTCGCGTCCTGGGGCTCATCAACCCCATCGAGAACGCGCCGGATTGTTCCAACGCTGCCTGCCACGCGCACCCGGCCTCGCAGCACATTCTGGGTGTGCTGGATACGAACCTGTCGCTCGCGCGGGTGGATCAAGAGATTGCCCAGGGCAGCCGGCAGTTGTTGGCCTCGACCGTGGTGGCGGTGCTCTGCATCTCCCTCATCAGCGCCCTCTTTGTCTGGCTGGTGGTCCGCCGGCCGGTGAAGGAACTGGTGGTGGGCACCGAGCGCGTCGGCCGGGGAGATTGGAACTATTCGATTCCCATTGGCGCGAACGATGAAATCGGGAATCTGGCTGAATCCTTCAACCGCATGACGCGGGAACTGCAACGCGCCCATGACGAGCTGGTGCGCTGGGCCCAGACGCTGGAGCAGCGGGTGGAGGAGAAGACCGCCGAACTCGACCAGGCCCACCAGCAGTCGATCCGCCTGGAAAAAATGGCGTCCATCGGCCGGCTGGCAGCGGTGGTCGCCCACCAGATCAATAACCCGATGACCGGCATCCTCACCTACTCCAAGCTCGCCTCGCGGCAGCTTGGCAAGCAGGACCTGGACGAGGCGAAAATCGCCGAGATCCGCTCGCAACTCGAGTTGATCGAAACCGAGAGCATGAATTGCGGAAACATCGTGCGCAACCTGCTCGCCTTCGCCCGGCAATCCCCCGCGAAATTCCAGCCGGCCGACGTCAATGCGCTGATCGAGCGCTGCTTGCTGCTCATCCAACACCAATTGGAACTGGAAAATATCAACCTGGGAAAGCGGCTGGAGGCGTCGCTGCCGGCAGTGGTTTGCGATTCCAGTCTGATCCAGCAGGTGGTGCTGGCGCTCTTGATGAACGCGGTGGAGGCGATGTCCCACGGGGGCACGCTCCTGGTCGAGTCGAGGCCGAGTGGCGACCCGACCAAGATCGTCATCGCGGTCAACGACAACGGCGCGGGGATATCGCCCGCCGTGCTCCCCCATCTTTTTGAACCGTTTTACACCACCAAGGAAGAAGGCCGCGGGGTGGGGCTCGGCTTGGCCACGGCCCTCGGCATTGTCCAACAGCATGGGGGAACGATTGACGTGACCAGCAAAGAAGGCCGCGGCTCAACCTTTACCGTCACGCTCCCGCTCTCTCCACCTGCGGGAGCCTTCGAGAGAGCTGAACCCGGGCAAGTCGCGGCCGACCTCACTGCCGGCCGGGTGGTTTTGGGTTGAGTTACGGGAGGTAGCCAAGTCATGGCATCGGAAACGGCAAGAACGGCAACCGGCAACATTCTGGTGGTGGACGACGAGTTGATCGTGCGCGATTCGCTCTCCAAATGGTTTCACGAGGAAGGGTATGCGACGGAAAGCGCTGCCTCGGGCCGCGAGGCGCTGCTCAAAATCCAGGAGCGATCGTGTGATGTGGTGCTGGTGGATATCAAGATGCCCGGGATGGACGGGCTCGAACTTCAGCGCAAAATCCACGAAATTGATCCCAACATTGTCGTCATCATCATGACCGGCTACGCTTCGGTGGAAACCGCTGTCCAAGCCCTCAAAGCGGGCGCGTTTGACTACATCATGAAGCCCTTCGACCCGGACGACCTGGCCACGGTGGTGCGCAACGGGCTTGAGCAACGGCGCGTCAAGATGGAAAACATTCGCCTGCGCGAGAAGATTGAAGAGATCGTTCAGCCGGCCGACATTGTGGGGAAGAGTCCGGCAATGCAGCACGTTTTTGATTTGATTCACACGGTGGCGCCAACCGACGCCACCGTGCTGATCCACGGGGAGAGCGGGACAGGCAAGGAGCTGGTGGCGCGAGCCATCCACGACGGCAGCCCCCGGCGCTATATGCCGATGGTTACCATCCACTGCGGGGCGCTCACCGAAACGCTGCTCGAATCAGAATTGTTCGGCCACGAAAAAGGGGCCTTCACCGGGGCGCAATACCGCAAGAAGGGAAAATTTGAGGTGGCCGACGGCGGCACGGTATTCCTGGATGAGATCAGCGACATCAGCCTGAAAACCCAAACCGACCTCTTGCGCGTCCTCCAGGAAAAAGAAATCACTCGCGTGGGCGGGAACCTGACCATCAAAGTGGACTTCCGCTGCATCGTCGCCACCAACAAGGATCTCGATAAGCTGGTGGGGGAGGGAACGTTTCGGCCCGACCTTTTCTATCGGGTGAACGTCTTCCGCATTGATTTGCCTCCGCTCCGGGAACGGACCGAGGATATCCCGCTTCTGGTGGAGCATTTTCTCCAGAAATTTTCCGGGGCCATGAACAAGCGCTTCACCGGCGTGTCCAAGGAAGCGATGGACCTGCTGCTGGCTTACCCCTGGCCCGGCAACGTGCGGGAGCTTGAAAACGCCATCGAGCGGGCGATGGTGATTGGCCGCGAACCGGAGATTCAGGCCGCCGACTTTCCCTTCCAGGTCAGTCGCGCCCCGAACCAGGTGCCGCGGACGCTGGAAGAGCTCGAACAGGCGCACATCCGCAAAGTGCTCGAGGAGTTTAATTGGAACCAGACCCATGCCGCCCGCGTTTTGGGGATTGATCGCGTCACCCTTTACAACAAACTCAAGAAATACGGCTGGAAGAAGCCAGAAGAGCCATGAAGGCGCTCCATTTCGTCGGCGTGGGTGCGCCCTCCAGCACCACGGCGGCGCTGCTGGAGTTGCTGGCGGAGCGCGCCGGCGTCCTGCTGGGGCTGCCATCCAAGGTTGGCCAGGAATGGGTTAACCCTTCCTTTGCCTTTAACCCCTTGCGCGGCCAATATCATTCCACCGAAATTTTGAAGCGCCTCAGCTCGGACCTCCCCCAGGATGCCCTCCGCGTGGTCGGCGTGACCGACCTTGACCTGTTCATTCCCGTCCTGACTTTTGTCTTCGGCGAGGCGCAGGTGAACAATCCCTGTGCCATCGTCTCTTTCTATCGGCTCAAGCAGGAAGTGTACGGCCTGCCGGCCGATGAGAAGCTTCTTCGCGAACGCCTGCTCAAGGA
The DNA here is from genome assembly GCA_036514995.1 of Candidatus Acidiferrales bacterium. Classification (NCBI taxonomy): domain Bacteria; kingdom Pseudomonadati; phylum Acidobacteriota; class Terriglobia; order Candidatus Acidiferrales; species Candidatus Acidiferrales bacterium. Next base: position 460 of record DATBWB010000001.1, on the reverse strand, counting down.
GATCCTCCACGAGCTGGGCCACACCTTTGGCTTGACCCACTGCCAGAGTTGGCAATGCGTCATGCACACCTCCCATACCGTCGAAGCGGTGGACGTCAAACCAGGCCGGTTTTGCCGTTCTTGCCGGGCCCAACTGAGGCTGGGCCAGAGTCAGGCGACCAGCTGAGGCCGGACTCCTGCGATTACTACCCGACCGCATGTGCATTGCTGCTGGTCAATGCCCCGCTGTACCAAAGGGTGTGCCAAGGAAGCTCTGCAACTGATTGGAAGACCGAGGGAGAAAGACTTTCGTTTGACCCGCCCCAAAGGATTTCAATTGGTAGAGACCCGTGAACCGCTGGAGTGCGATTTCACTGACCAGAAAGCCGGCGGCAAGCTTAACGGAACCCTGACGGAATCTCCATCTGGTGCTGACGTTAAGGACTATAATGGCGCAGGTTATTCCCCGAGCAAATCTATG